>JANXSC010000020.1 GCA_025352845.1 Opitutaceae bacterium | reverse complement strand
GGCCGCCCGCGCCCCGGCCTACGCCTGACCGCCTTTCCCATGCCCTATACCTTCGCCCGTTCCCAAGCGCTTTATGAGCGCGCCACCCGCAGCATCGCGGCCGGCGTCAACAGCGGTATCCGCAAGATGGAGGCCCCCGTGCCGCTCTACTTCACCAAGGGCAGCGGCCCGGACCTGTGGGATGCCGACGGCAACCACTACCTGGATTTTCAGCTGGGGCAGGGCGCCCTGCTTTACGGGCACGCCCCGGCCGGCATGGCCGACGCGATCGCCGCCCAGGCCCGCCTCGGCACCCACTGGGCGGCCCAGTGCGAGCTCGAGATCGAGGTCGCGGAGCGGATCCAGCGGATGATCCCGTCCGCGGAGCTCATGCGCTTCAACAATTCTGCGACCGAGGTTGTGCTCGCCGCCTTCCGCCTGGCCCGCGCCCACACCGGCCGGAAGCTGATCCTCCGCTTCGAGGGCCATTACCACGGCTGGGCCGATGAGGGCCTCGTGGGTTTCGCCAACCCGATGGACAAGTGGGGCGATGACGAGAACCCCGCCCGCCTGCACCCGAGCAAGGGGGTCATCCCCGAGGTGCTCGACCAGTTCGTCGTGGCCCGCTGGAACGACCCGGAGCACCTGCGCCGCGTCGTCGACCGCCACCGCGGGCAGATCGCCGCGATCGTCTTCGAGCCGGTCCTCTGCAACACCTGCTGTCTCGAGCCTGTCGCCGGCCTGATGGCGACCATCCGCGAGCTGTGCGACCGCGACGGCATGCTGATGATCTCGGACGAGACCATCACGGGCTTCCGCTTCGGCGCGTCCTGCGCGCAGGGCTACTACGGCTTCCACCCCGACCTCACCATCCTCGGCAAGGCGGTCGGCGGCGGCACGCCCTTCGCGGCGCTCGCCGGCACCAAGGCGGCGTTTGCCAAGATTCTCTCCGGCGAGGTGATCCACGCCGGCACCTTGAACGGCAACCCGCTGTGCCTCGCGGCCAGCAAATGGTCGCTCGACCAAGTGCTCGCCTTGGGCTTGGACCATCCGGCCGGCATCCAGCGCCTCGGCCGCAAGCTGATGGACGGCCTGTCGACTCTTGCGCGCGAGCATCACGTGCCCCTGCGCCCGCAGGGCCCGGGCCTGATCTTCCACGCCGTCACGCTCAAGCCCGGCGCCGCCGAGGGCCCGATCAAGGATTACCGCGACTATGTCCGCCGCCATGACGCCCCGCGCTGGATGCACCTGCGTCGCTGCCTCCTGGAGGAGGGCGCGCGCGCGATCGAGCGCGGCCTGTGGTCCATCAGTCTGGCCCATGACGACAGCCACATCGACCAGGCGCTACAGCGGGCCGCGATCGCGTTTCGCCGCCACGCAGAGTCTTGGAAAGCCCCCGCCTGAAGTCCCCCATGAAGCCCCGTATCCTTTTTGCCGGCCTCTTTCACGAGACGCACACCTTCCTCGACGAACGCACGCGCTGGGAGGACTTCGAGGTCACGTTCGACGAGAAAATCCTCGCCAAGCTCGGCGACGGCTCGCCCACGGATGGGTTTCTCCTAGAGGCGCAGCATCGCGGCTGGGAGGTGATCCCGACCGTCGATGCCCGTTGCGTGCCGAGCGGCACGGTAGAGGACGCGATGTTCGAACGCTACTGGTCGGAGTTCGAGCGCCGGGCCGCCCCCGCGCTCGCCGCCGGGGTCGACGGCATCTACCTCGTCCTGCACGGGGCGATGGCCACCGCAGGCTTCCGTGATCCCGAGGGGGAGTTCCTCGGCCGCATCCGGGCCCTGCCCGGCGCGCAGGCGGTCCCGATCTTCGGGGTCCTCGACCTCCATGCGAACGTGAGCGCCCGGATGTGCCGGGAGGCGAACGGCCTCGTGATGTATCGGGAGAACCCACACACCGACGCCAAGCAGTCCGCCCAGCGCGGCGCCGCGCTGCTCGACCGTTGCCTGAAGGAAAAGCACGTGCCGCGCATGGTGTGGTGCCGCCCGCCGATCATGTGGGCGCCGCCGGGCACGGGCACGCATGCCGATCCGATGATGGCGCTGAAACTCTTCGCCCTGAACCTCGAGACGAAGTATCCCGACATCTGGGCCTGCAACATCGCCGCGGGCTACTCCTTCGCTGATACGCCCGACACCGGCTGCTCGCTCAGCCTCGTGACCACCCTGCCGGACGAGTCCGCCCGGGAGCATCTCACCGTCGGTGCGAGTCTCGCTTGGTCGCTGCGCGAGCGCGGCCACATCGTTTACCCTTCCGTCGACGAGGTGGTTCGCGGCCTGCAGCCCGAGCATTTCGGTGCCGGCCCTGTCATCTTGGTCGAGCCCTCGGACAACATCGGTGGCGGCGCGCCCGGTGATGGCACCGGCATCCTCCGCGCGCTGCTCCAGCACCGCGTGGAAAAATCGCTGGTCATCATCAACGACCCGGCGGCTGTGGCGGCGCTCCAGGATGCGGCTCCCGGCCAGGTCCGTTCGATCGCGGTGGGCGGCCGCGGCTCGCCGCTAGATGCCGGCCCCGTGCCGATCACGGCCACCTTTGTCTCGCGCAGCGACGGCAATTTCACGCTGGAGGACCCGAACAGCCATCTCGCCTCGATGAACGGGCTCAAGATCGCGATGGGGCCCAGCGCCGTCGTGCGCACCGAGGGGATCACGATTCTCCTCACCAGCCGCAAGACGGCGCCGTTCGACCTGGGCCAGCTGCGCAGCCAGGGCATCGAGCCAAAGGATTTCCGCGTGATCGGCGTGAAGGCCGCCGTCGCGCACAAGCGCGCTTACGACCGGGTTTCGGGCACGAGCTTCTACGTGGACACGCCCGGCCCCTGCACGAGTAACCTCGCCGCCCTGCCGTGGCGACAACTGGTGCGTCCGCTCTACCCGCTGGACGCCGCCGCCGCGAACCAACCGAAATTCTCATGAACCCTAAAGTCACGTTTCCCATCAACCCGGACACTCCGGTGTCCCATCTGCCATTCAGCCCGGTTGCCCGGGTGGGGGACCTCGTCTTTGTTTCCGGCCAGGCTTCCGTCGATGCCACCGGCAAGATCATCTCCGACACCTTCGAGGGCGAGTTCCGCCGCTCCGTGGAGAACCTGCGCAAGGTGCTCCAGACCGCGGGCTGCGACCTGAACGACGTGATCCAGACCCGCAATTATGTGCGCGATGCCGAGGAGGTCCCGCTCTACAACCAACTCTATCGCGAGTATTTCACGGCGCCGTTTCCGACCCGCACGACGATCACGAACTGCCTGCCGGCCGCTCTGAGATACGAGATCGAATGCATCGCTGTCGCGCGCGGCTGAGGCCTCACCCATGAAGATCATCCGCTATCTCGATCTCCAGGGTGTCGCCAGCTACGGCGCGGAACAGGCCGATGGCAGCGTCCGCCGCATCGAGGGCGATGTGCTTGGCGTGCACCGCGTGACGAACGAAACCGCCAAAGTGCTCAAGCGCCTCGCCCCGATCGTGCCCGCGCAGATCCTCGGCGTCGGCCTCAATTACCGGCACCACGCCGCGGAATCGGGCATGAAGGCCCCCGAGCTTCCCGTGCTCTTCGTGAAGGGCATCAACACGCTCCAGCATCCCGGCGACCCGATCCTCATCCCGACGCACCTGCCGAGCGACGAAGTCGACTACGAGTGCGAGCTCGCGGTCGTCATCGGCCGGGCTTGTAAGAACGTCGACCGGGCCCACGCCCTCGATTATGTGCTTGGCTACACCTGCGCGAACGACGTCTCGGCCCGCGATTGGCAGATCAAGCGCGGCGGCGGTCAGTGGTGCCGCGGCAAGTTCTTCGACACCTTCTGCCCGCTCGGGCCGTGCCTCGTCACGACGGACGAGATCAAGAATCCCAACGACCTCAAGATCGCGACCCGCATTAACGGCGTGACGCTGCAGGACTGGACCACCTCGGATATGATCTTCGATGTGCCGCGCATCATCGAGTTCCTGAGCGGGAGCACGACGCTGGTTCCGGGCACCGTGATCCTCACCGGCACGCCGCATGGTGTCGGCATGGCTGCCAAGCCGGTTCCCCGCTGGCTCAAGCCCGGCGACGTCGTCACGATCGAGATCGAGCGCATCGGCCAGCTCACCAACCCGGTCGCCCTCGAGGGCGCCAGCTGAACTCGCCCGGATACCTGCATGCACGCCGCCGGCCCCGACATTTTCCAGCGCACGCCCGCCCAGTTGGGGGAAGGGCCGTGCTGGCATGCCCGCCGGGGGACCGTCTGGTGGATCGATATTCTGGGTCGAAAATTTTTCGAGTCGGACCCGTCTGGCGGGCCGGTGCGCACAATTGATCTGCCGCAGATGCCCGGCGCCATCGCCCGCACTTCGGACGGTCGCCTGATCGCGGCGTTGCATCGCGGCGTCTTTCTTTGCGATCCGGTGACGAGCGCGCTGACGCCGTTCGCCGTGCCCTCCGGCCACGATCCGGCGGTCTTCCGGTTCAACGACGGCAAGGTCGATCCGCAAGGCCGCTTCTGGGCCGGGACACTCGCCCTCGATTCCCGGCCGAATCAGTCCAAGCTCTACCGCTTCGACGGCGACCGGGGCTGCACCGTCCACCGCACGCAGGTCAGCATCTCCAATGGGCTCGCTTGGTCCCTAGACGGGCGGACTCTTTACTACGTCGATTCGCCGACGCGCCAGGTGCAGGCATTTCCGTTCGACGGCGAGCTCGGCGCGCTGGGCGCTCCGCGCGTCGCCTTCACGCTCGCTGATGGCGACGGCTGGCCGGATGGCTGCAGCATGGACGCCGAGGGCTGCCTCTGGCTGGGCCATTGGGGCGCCGCCAAGCTCACGCGCTGGGACCCTGCCACCGGCCGCCTCCTGCGCACGGTGCCGCTACCCGTCACCAACGTCACCTCCTGCGCCTTTGGCGGCGCGAAACTCGACCGGCTGTTCATCACGACAGCGGTCGATCCCGAGGCGAAAAAGCCGGAGCCCGAGGCGGGTTTTCTATTCTGCCTCGATCCCGGTGTCACGGGCCAGCCCATCGCGGAGTTCCGGCTCCCGGCCTGACGGTCTTTCCCTCCTTGATGAATAAATTGCGACTCACCGGTGGTGTCTGGTCAGCCACTCCCACTCCTCTCGACTCGGCCGGCCGCGTCGACCCCTCCTCTGTAGAACGGCTCATCGAGCACCACGTGCGGATGGGCGTGACCGGGCTCATGCTCGCCGGCACCTGCGGCGAGGGGCCCTGGCTGACGGATTCCGAACGCGAGACGCTCGTGCGCACGGCCGCGGCCGCGGCGCGGGGCCGCCTTCGGCTGGCCGTGCAGGTGACCGACAACTCCGCCGGCCGCACGCTCCACTACGCCGAGCTGGCCGCAAAGTGGGGTGCCGAGATCGCGGTCGTGGCCCAACCTTATTTTTTCCTCAACGCGACGCCGGACCGCCAGTTGGCGTTCTACCGGGACATCGCCCGCGGTTCCGCGCTGCCGGTCGGTTTCTATGATCGCGGCAAGAACAGCCCCTACATGATGCCGGACACGCATCTCGATGAGTTGCTCAACGAGCCCAACATCGCGCTCGTGAAGGACAGCTCGACGATGCCCTCACACCGCGATCTGTTCCTGGCCGTCCGCCGGCGCCGCCCGGAGCTGATCCTGCTCGACGGCGATGAATTTGACTGCGTGACCTACCTTGCGGCGGGCTACGACGGCCTGCTGCTGGGTGGCGGTATCTTCAACGCGGGCCTCGCGCACCGCATCATCCGCGCCGCCTGCGCCGGTGACCTGGAGGAGGCGAAGCGCCTGCAGGCCCGCATGAACGACCTGATGCTGCGCGTTTACGGCGGCCCAAAGATCGAGTGCTGGATGAGCGGCTTGAAGGAGCTGCTCGTGCAGATGAAGCTCTTCTCCACCGGCACCCAGCTGCTCAACTACCCACTGACGGACACGTGCCGCCAACAGATCACGGACGCCCTCAGCGGCGCCGATGGCCTGGGCTACCGCTCCGACCTCCTCGATCCGGTGTCCGCCGTCTGACCTCCCTCTATTCCCATGGCCAACTCCATTCCCGGCAGTCTGCCTTATACTGATACAAAGCCCGTCGGCTCGGCCGACTTCTACTTTGCGATCAACTCCACCTTCCGCTTCATCCTTCATCGCCTGGGACACAGTGGCTGGCTCCGCTACCTGGCCGACCTCGGCACCGGTTATTACGCCCCGGTCAACACGCAGTGGCGACAGGGCGGCCTGCCCGCGGTCGCGGGTTACTGGCGCGCCTTCTTTGCCGCCGAACCGGGCGGCGAGGTCGACGTCCAGGAACTGCCCGACCGGGTCGAGCTGCACGTGAAGGTCTGCCCGTTGATCAAGCACCTCCGCGCCCACGGGCGTGTGCCTGTGAAGGAATTCTGCCAGCATTGCTACCACCTCGGCACGGCCCGCGCCGGAGCCGCCGGCCTGACCATGCGTCTCTGCGGCGGGGACGGATCGTGTATGCACACCTATGCGCTGCCCGCAGCCAAACTCCCCGCGCAAGACCTCAAAAAAATTAAGGAGAACCTCCCGTGATCGGCTGCTACGACTTCTGTGGTCACTACGAATGGACCTTCGGCTGGTTCGAGCGCGTCGGCGGCCACGCCCTGGTGCGCGCCTACTGGGACGAGGCCATCAACCTCGATTCCCAGGCCCATGCGCGCGACCTGATCAAGGCTGAGGGCATCCCTGGTATGCTGAAATACTGGGGGCACACCCTCCTGGAAGAATCGCCGGACCTCGGGTTTCACATCTCCCATCGAGAGGATGTCTTCCGCATCGATTTCCATCAGTGTCCGTCGCGCGGCTTCCTTCTGCGCAATGACCTCAAGAACTATGGCGACTATTGCGACCACTGCATGGGCTGGACCGGCCCGATGATGAAGGAGTGCGGCTACCAGATCGACCACGAGCACAACCACCGCGGCCAGTGCTGGTGGGAGATTCGGCCGGCTGGCACCCCCGGCGGGCACGCGCCGGTCGGCTCGGTCTCGGGCGACAAGGATGCCCGCCTGCTCCCCAACTGGCTGGCTCCGGGCGCCAAGCTCGACCGCTACACCAAGGCGAACGATCCGGACGACAAAACACCTTGAACGCCAGCCACGCATGAAAATCCTCAAGGAAGGTGGCCATCGGCTATTCGAGACGGACTCCGAGACGGCGCGTTATGTGGCCGACCTGCTTGGGCGGCTGAGGCGCGACGGCATGGATGCCGTGCGCCAGCTGAGTGCCCAGTTTGACGACTGGTCTCCAGCCGGCTTTGAGCTGACGGAAAAGCAGATCGCCGAGGCGATAGCCCAGTGTCCGCCGCAGCTGGTTGAAGACACGGCGTTCTGTCAGGGCAACGTGCGGCGCTTCGCTCAGGCGCAGCTGAAGATGTTCCGGCCCCTCGAGGTCGAGTCGCCACGGGGCGTGTGGTTGGGCCACCGTCACATCCCCGTGCAATCCGTGGGCAGCTACGTGCCGGGCGGCCGCTACCCGATGTTCGGGTCGGCCCAGATGAGTAGCATCCCCGCGAAGGTCGCCGGCGTGAAGTCGGTCGTGGCCTGCACGCCTCCGGTGAAGGGCGGCGGCTACTACCCAGCCACAATCAACGCCATGAAGGAGGCCGGGGCCGATCGCATTTTCGTTTTGGGCGGTGTGCCCGCGATGGCGCTCATGGCCTTCGGCAGGGGCGAGGTCGAGCCGGTGGACATCCTGTGCGGCGCCGGCAACAAGTTTGTGGCCGAGGCCAAGCGCCAGCTTTTCGGACAGTGCGGCATCGATCTCTTGGCGGGGCCGACCGAGATTGCGGTCATCGCCGATGACTCGGCCGATCCGGCCCTCGTCGCCTGCGACTTGCTGGGCCAGGCCGAACACGACCCGGCGAGTGGCCAGCTCTGCGTGTGCCTGAGCGCCACGTTTGGCCGCGCCGTGCTCAAGGAAATCACCCGGCAACTGCCCAAGCTGCCGACCCACGAGATTGCCGGCCAGTCCTGGCCGGCCAACGGCAAACTCTATGTCGCCGCCGACCGGGAAGAGGCGATCCGGATCAGCGACGACTACGCGCCCGAGCACCTGGAACTCCACGTGCGCGAGCCGAATTATTATTTCGAGCGCTTGCGCAACTACGGCTCCCTGTTTATCGGCGAGGAGACGACGGTCGCTTACGGCGACAAAAGTATCGGGACCAATCACATTTTGCCCACGAGCCGGTCGGCGCGCTACACGGGCGGGGTGTGGGTAGGGAAGTTCCTGAAGACCGTCACCTACCAGCGCATGACTCCGGCGGCGAGCCGCTTGGTCGGCGCCGTCACCGCCCGGCAATGCGACGTCGAGCGCATGGCCGCCCATTCGGTCACGGCCCGCGTGCGTGTGGCGCGCTACGGCGCGAAACCGGGTGGCCGCAAAAGGAAAAAATCATGACTGCCACCCGCCGCCCCCGCGCAAAACGCCCGCTGCATCTGTTCGCGACGATGTGGTCGTTGCGGCAATATCCCTCCGCCGAAAAGGAGTGGACCTGGACGAGGAAGTTCGCGGCCATCCGTGCCGCAGGGTTCGACGGCGTGTTCTCGCCGCCCATCCCAGTCATCGCGGAACGCGGCGCGCTGCAGTATCTGGCCGTTACCAGTCTCGGCACTGGTTCGAATTGCACGGTGCCCTTTGCGGCGGCCCGCGCCCTCGGCGCCGTGGCGATCGATGTGCAGCTGTGCGACTACGACACGCCGCTGTCCGAGGCGGTCACCGTGGTGAAACGGATCCGTGCCGCCGCGCGGGCCCACGGTCTGCCTTTCGCCATCGAGACCCATCGCGACACTTTCACCGAAACCCCCGAGGCCACGGCGGCACTGGCCAAGGCTTACGCGATGGATACCGGGAAGACGCTGCCGCTTTGCCTGGACCATTCGCACTTTGCCGTCGTGCGGCACCTGCCGCCGGGCCAGCTCTGGGCACGGTTGCGGGAGCCGAAGCCGCTGCTGCGCGCGGCGGTGCAGTTTCACCTCCGGCCCTTCAACGGTCACCACTGCCAACTACCGGCGCTCACGCCCAGCGGGAAACGGACTCCGGAGTATTTGGACTGGCTGAGCTATGTGGCGGAGTTGTTCGCCCACGAGCAGCGCCGACGCACGGCCAAGCCGATGCTGGTCGTGGTGGAAATAGGCCACGCCGCCCCGGCGTATCGCCTGAGTGGCTTTCCCGACACCTGGCGCGATGTGCGACGGGTGGCGGCGGACCTGCGCGCCCTTTGGCTCCGCGGGAAGCTCACGCCCTGAACGGCAAGATCGAACTGGTCACGGGTTCCACCAGCGGTATCGGCTGGGGGATGGCCGGCGCCCTCGCGAAGGCGGGCGCCGACGTGATGCTGCAAGGCCTCGGCGATCCGGCAGAGCTTGAACGCCTCCGGGTCGGTCCCGCCCGGCGCACGGGCCTGCGGGTGGTGGTCCTGCGGGTGACGAAATTCTCATCGTGGTTCGTAATCGTTCATAGGGTTCTACGCTAGGGAAGCGCTGATTAATTATCGCCGAAGATTTTGCTAATCGCGCAGTGACCAATTTTCGCGGCAAACCGGCTGTGTGCAGCTGAATATCTGCCCGTAAGAGGCTTTGATTTTTTCAGTTTCCAACTGCATCGAATTAAT
>JANXSC010000008.1 GCA_025352845.1 Opitutaceae bacterium | reverse complement strand
CCGGCTTCGTTCGGCGGAAAGAGCACAGGCGAAAAACGTTAGGGAACGGTCACGTTTATGCGGTTGGTTTCTCGTGTGCTTCAAGAGCGGCAAATCCGGTGCACCAGTTCCCGGCAAAATGGCTCCTGTCAGAACGAACCCTTTCGCTTCTTTATTCGAAGAATAAAGAGCGAACTAACACGTCCTTTTCGCTGCGAAGCACAGCAATCCGTGCGGCTGGTTGGTACGCGGTTTGGGCACAACAAACAACGGCGCACACCCTGAAACGCTGGCGCACATGTTGCCACTGGACGTTGCCACTTTTCAGTGGAAACACCTAACTTGTTGCTTATCAAAATGGGGCGGCCAACGGGACTCGAACCCGCGACCCCAGGATTCACAATCCTGTGCTCTAACCAACTGAGCTATGACCGCCGTAAGGGTCGGGAAAAATCGCGGTCGCCCTTTCGCCTGTCAACCCATCTTCCGACGCGGCGCGCGTTTGCTTTTGCCGCCGTTGCTTCGCAGTTTCGGCAACCAATCCCATGCCGCGCCTGCGCCTCGTCACCTTCAACATCGCCCACGCGCGCGGGCTGACGCCCATTCAGGGTCTCACCAGCCAGCGCAAGCTCCGCGTGAACCTGCGGAAAATCGCCGCGCTGCTCGACCGGCTCGCGCCCGACGTCGTCGCGCTTCAGGAGATCGACGAGCGCTCCCGCTGGGCGGGCAACTTCGATCATCTCGACTACCTGCGGGTCCACACGCGGTTTCCGCACTCCGTCTTCGGCATCAACAACCGCCGCACGGGACTGCTCAATCTCTCCTACGGCAACGCCGTGCTTTCACGGCACGCGATTCGGACGGCCGAGACCGTGGTGTTTGGCCAGCGCAACCTGGGGGAAAAGGGTTTTCTCTACATTGAACTCGACGTGGGCGGGCGCTGCCTCCCGCTCGTGAATTTGCACCTGCACTTCGGTTCGCGCGGGCAGCGCTTGCGCCAGCTGGAACGGCTCCTCGGCTGGCTCCGCGAAAAACACCGCCTGCACGAGAAGCGGTGGGAAGTGCCGCCGATCATCTGCGGCGATTTCAACAATCCCGGCCATCGCGACGACGCGACCGCCTCGCTGCTGAGTCATCTCTCCGACTACTGCGACTACGTGATGCATCCCATTGCCGGGCTCACCTATCCCTCGCCGCTGCCGCGGCGCGCGCTCGATTTCGTATTTCTCCCGGCCGGCTGCATGAAAGTGCGCTCCGAGGTCGTGCGCTCAATGCTATCAGATCATCGGCCGGTGTTGGTGGAGTTCGATTTCTGAGCGCGGAGATCTGCCGGCAGAGCGTGGTCGCCGAACCCCCCTGTCAGTCCGGCGCGCGTTCCGAACCGGCGGGGTTCGGAGACCGCGCCCTACAACGAACGGATCTCGGTCACTCTTTCGGAATCTCGTTGTCGGTTTTGAGCACGAGCACGGGGGTTTTGGACTTCACCCAGAGGTCGGCTTCCTTGAAGGCCTTCGCGGGGATCACCTCGATGGCTTCGCCGACAGTTTTCACGGGCATGAGCTGGCCTTTTTTGGTCGTGTTGTAATCGTAGGCGCTGCGGAAAATGCGGTCGAGGGTCGTTGCGACGCTCTCGGACTCGGGGAGCTGCAAGACCCAGCCGACGAAGTCGTGCTTGGGGAGCTTGCCGTCGGGATCGCTGACGAGGATGGCGAACTGTTTCTTCACTGCCGGCGGCTTGTCCTCGTCGCCGCCTTCGGGTTGCACCGCGAGGTTCATCTCCTCGATCACACGCCGGAGAACGGCGGGGGAGATGTCGTTCCTTTTTAGGATTTCAGCGACCTTGTTGACCTCGATTTTCGGCATGGTGTTTTCCGGGTAGGAGAGCACGAATGGACAGGAATGAGCAGCAATGTAAAGGCCGGTGGTGGCGACGAGTGGTTCGATGTGGTGAACGAGCGCGACGAACCGATCCGACGTGCGACGCGGGCGGAAGTCCATGCGACGGGGCTGTGGCACCGCGCGGTGCACATCTTGGTAAGCGATGCGGACGGGAAGATTTTTTTGCAGAAACGATCGATGCTCAAAGACCTTTCGCCGGGGCTGTGGGACTCGTCGTGTTCGGGGCACGTGGATGCCGGAGAGGACTACGACACGGCGGCGGTGCGCGAACTCGGCGAAGAGATCGGTGTGAAATTGTCCCATTCGGCAGGCTCAGGGCAGGCCGCGCGCGTGGGGCCGGCGCAGTGGTTCCGGATCGAGGCGTGCGAGCAGACGGGCTGGGAGTTTGTGTGGGTTTACCGGCTGCGGCACGACGGGCCGCTCACGCTCGAGCCGCGGGAGATTCAATATGGCGAGTGGGTCGCGCCGGCGAAAATCACGGCGCGCGTGGCGGCGCGGCCGGAGGATTTTTGCCCGTCGTTCAAACTGCTTTGGCCGATGGCGCGGCGCAGGCTGGCCGAGGTGGGCGGCTAACCGTTCAAGCGGCTGAAACCTAGCCCGGAGTCTTGTCCCAGGACGGGCCGTTGCCCGTGATGCGGCGGCCGGTGATTTTACCGGGGCCGGTGTTTTCGCTGAGCCGCTTAATCTCCTCGAATTGTTTGGTGGAAATCAGGCGGCGGGGAACGCGCTTCTCGGCTTCGTAGACGAGGCGCTCACGATCATCGTCGTTGGGCTCGTGGGGAATCCACGAGGTGTGGTGGCCGGTGTGGCGCGTCCACTCAATGTTGCCGCCATGGACGGCCGCGTTGATTTGGCACTTCTTGCCTTCCGGGTCTTTGCTCCACCAGCCGAACTCGATGCTCATGGCGCATTCAGAGGGATTGCCGCGGCGGCCCGCAAGGCGGGACTCCACGCGATGACGGATTAAAGCGGAAGCTCCGCGACGACCGACCCGATACGGAACTCTCCGGCGCGGCGCACGATGTCGCGCACGCTGAGTTTTCCCGCCGTGAGATCGACAGCGTAGCTGCCGCCGGGCGGGCAAAACGCGCCGGTGTTGATGACGGTGACACCATCGGTCTGGGGCCAGATGCCGCGGCGGTGGGTGTGGCCGCTGATGATGAAACGGGCTTGCGGGCGATGTTTGCGGAGGAAACTGGCGGCGAGCGCGGGTGTGTTGCGCCACGTTTCGATGATGCGGGCTACGCGGGTCGGCGGCCAGATGGTGTCGGCGAGGAAGCGGGCGGTGTATTTCAGGCGATTGCGCTCCGACTGGTGGCGTTGCGGAATCGATGCCGCCACGCGCCGGACCATGGCGAAGTGTTGCGCGAGATCGGGTGGGGTTTCGGGGTTGAAGGCGCGGCGCTCGGCGGCAAGCCGCTGGCGAATGAGCACGGCGTCGTTGCTCCATGGCACGATGTCGTCGAAGAAAATGTCGCCGTGCGTGACGAACACCGCACCGTCCGCCAGATCGAGGTGATGCAGCGGCGAGAGATCGGGATCGTGGTTGCCGGTGAGGAAGGTAGTTTGCGCGACGGAGCGTGGGAAAAAATCGGCGACGACGGCGCGGCTCTCGGCCGTGTGTCTGGGCCGCGGGCCCGGGCGGGTGTCGAGGGTGTCGCCGTTGAGCACGAGGTGGGCGATGGAGTCGAGTAGTGGGCGAATTTGCGCCAGATGAGTGACGCGGCTCGCGTGGTCGCCGAAGTGAAGGTCGGAGAGGATGCGGATGGTTTCGGCCGGCACGAGGCCGTGAGGGAAGGGTTCGACCGCAGCGGCGCAACGGAGAAGCGCGGCCACGTGCGAAGGGTCGTTGGATCGGCGGGGCTGGAGCCGCGCCGCCCGCCGGCGCGTAACGCCCCTGAGATTGTGGTTGCACCGCTGGGGAGCGCGCCTTTGCTCTGACCCTCAATCTATTTAACACCATGCAAGAACAAGTAACCCTAGAGTGCACCGAAGCCAAAAAAGAGGGTAAGCCCGCCTCCCGTTACCTCACGTTCCGCAACAAGAAGACCGTGACCGAGCGCATCGAGAAGAAGAAATTCAACTGGTTTCTCAAGCGCCACACGCTGCACAAAGAAATCAAGTAACGCACTGCTGCGCGACGGGTCGCTGACGTGCGATCCACCGAAGCCGGGCCCTCCGCCCGGCTTTTTGCTGCCCGGGCGCGAGTGGACACAAAAAACGCGCCCGAGTGTGGGGCGCGAGCAGCGAGTAGAGCGGAGGTGTGGGGCGACCGCGCTCAGGACTGGCCGGGTGTCTTGTCGCTCGCCGGCGCCGACATGAATGGCGCGGAAGTATGCCCTGTAATCCCCAGTTGTTGGCGGCGGGCGGCGCGCCAGTTTTCCCGGTGCTTCCGGATCCAGTCGAGCAGCGCCTTCTCAAACCCGATGTCGTAGCCGAGGCGTTCAGACTCCAGCCACTTGTGTTTCAGAATCTCCTCCCGCTCGGCCAGGAATTCCTGATAGAGGCTCGATTGTTTCACGAAGTCGCGGGACGTCGGAGGCTCTTGAGTCGTCGAGGAAGACATGCGGCGCGGCAGGAATGAGAGCGAGCGCGGCTGGCCTGTCAATGCCGGCTATGTTTCATGAATTTCACACTCGCGGCACCGCGGGTTGTTTCAGGCGCGCTAACAACGTCTCCGCGATCATGCGGAAGACTTCGGCGGCGGGACTCGCCGGGGCCGTGACGACGATGGGCATACCCGTGTCGCCACCCTGCCGGATTTCGGGCAGGAGCGGCACCTGCCCGAGCAACGTCGTGCCCAGGCGCTCGGCCGTCACGATGCCGCCGCCCGAGCCGAAGATCTCGTGCTTCTTGCCCGCGGGATCGAGGAAGTAACTCATATTCTCGGCGACGCCGAGGAGCGGCACGTTGACTTTCTGAAACATCAGGCCGCCCTTGCGCGCGACATTCGTGGCGGCGGGCTGAGGTGTGGTCACGATGACGGCACCGTCGAGCGGGATGGTCTGCACGAGGGAAAGCTGGGCGTCGCCGGTGCCCGGCGGCAGATCGATGAGCAAGATGTCGAGCTCGCCCCAGAGGACGTTTTGCACGAATTGCTGGATGGTCTTCATGATCATCGGGCCGCGCCAGACGACCGGGGTGTTATCGTCGACGAGGAAACCCATGCTCATCACTTTCACGCCGTGGCGCTCCATCGGGATGAGCATTGCCTCGGCGCCATCGCCCTGCACCTCGGGCCGGCCGGTGAGCCCCATCATGAGCGGCACGCTGGGGCCGTAGATGTCGCAATCCATCAGGCCCACGCGGCCCGGCC
The DNA here is from genome assembly GCA_025352845.1 of Opitutaceae bacterium. GTDB lineage: Bacteria > Verrucomicrobiota > Verrucomicrobiia > Opitutales > Opitutaceae > ER46. The sequence goes on along the minus strand of JANXSC010000008.1, from coordinate 1,463 downwards.
GACCCGCCTTGATGGCGATCTGCGCCAACGCACACGCGAGGTTCACGGAAAACGTGCTCTTGCCCACGCCGCCCTTGCCCGAGGCGATGGCGACCGCGTGGCGGATTTTTTTCGGCGCGCCGGCATTGCCGCCGAGATTACCGCCGACCGCGCCCGTGCTGGCGGCGGCGGGTGGGGCCTTGGCGGGCGTGACGGCGATTTCGACGAGGATATCTTTCACCCCCGGCAGACCGCGCAGCGCCGCCTCGATGTCGGCCTTGAGCTGCAGCGGCGTCTTCGGATCGCTGCTGGTCAGGGCGAGGGCGACCTTCACCGTGCCGTCGAAAAACCCCGCCGAGCGCACGAGCCCGAACGACACGATGTCACGGCTGAAGCCGGGATACTTCACTTGCTTGAGGCGGTCTTTGATTTCGTCGGAGGTCACGGCGGCGGGAGTGGTTAGATTGTGAACAAATAAGAGTTGTTATGCCGCGGTGTGGCGCAAATAGAAATGCCATCGCGGTCGTTTCGCTCCCGATGCGCCGCGCACTTTTCATGCAAAATCTTTTCCGTTTCTGTCTTCTTGCCTCCCTCGTGACCGGCCCTGCGCTCTGCGCGCAGCCGGTGAAAAAACTCGGCGAAATCAAGGTTGAAGTGGACGGCACCACGATTCCGGTGCGCGTGAGCGCGAACACGCCTGAACTTCAGTCGCTTGCGCAGACCGCGTTTAGTTCGCATGGCCGTTATCGCGTGGACGCGACCAAACCCGCCTACGACATCAAGTTCACCCAGGTCGCCGCGACCCAAGTGCGCGTCGATGTCACCAAGGGTGCGGCCGCCGCTCCCGTCGTCTCCCAAGTCGTCAGCGGCACCAATTCGCGCCATGCCTTGCTGCGGGCCGCCGATGTCGCGGTCGAGAAAACCAACCAAGCCGGTCTTCGGGGGTTCTTCACCGCCCGCCTCGCTTTTGTTTCGAAGAGCGCCGGCAACCGGGGCGACGTTTATACCACCGATCTTTTCCTCGGCGAGGCCCGGCGGCTCACGCAGGACAACGCGTTTGTGCTTTCGCCGCGCTGGTCGCCCGACGGCTCGCGCATCCTCTTCACGAGCTATTTTAAGAATAACGCACCCGATATCTACTTCCTCGACCCGAACACCGGGCGGAAGGATTTGTTCGCGAACTACCGCGGCACCAACATGGGCGCGCGTTTCAGCCCCAACGGCCAGCAGGTCGCGATGGTTCTCACCGTGGAAGGCACACCCGAAATCTACGTGCGTAGCGCCCAAGGCGGCCAGCCCGTGCGCAAGACCCGCTCGGACACGGGCAAGTCCTCGCCCTGCTGGTCACCCGATGGCTCCCAGATCGTTTTCGAAATGGAACCGGGCCCGCAGCTCTATGTGATGTCGGCGGCGGGTGGCGCGCCGCGCCGGTTAACTTCGTCGTTCGGTTACTCTGCCGAAGCCGATTGGAGCCGGACCAATCC
>JANXSC010000662.1 GCA_025352845.1 Opitutaceae bacterium | reverse complement strand
AAAGGGTCCGCCGGCACCCAGTCTCTCAAATCCGGCGGCAGCAGCAGCGGGGTGTCGCGGTCGATATTCACAAATTTCGGCATACCATTGCATAGCAATAATTAGGCCAGGTATGCGGCTAAGTCCGACAGGCTGCTAGGGAACAAAACGGCGTCGCGCAGTAGCGGCCTCGCAATTTTCCCGCCGCTCGCCAGCGTGCGTTAGTCGGCTCGAACGGCTCACGCGGTAGAGCAACGGAATCATCGTCCACCCCACCCATGAAAATTACCCTCGGCCTCGCGCGAGCCTGCTTCACCCTCGCGGCCACAGTCCTCCTGGCCGGGCAATCATTTGCCCAGACCAACGCTCCCGGCACGATTGAGGGCCGCGTGCTCAACGAGCGCACGGGCGAATACGTCGCCCATGCGCGCGTCACCATCGCAGGCACCGCGCTCGAGGCGTTCTCCGACTCGGCCGGCCAGTATCGCGTGACGGGCGTCCCGCCGGGCGCGGCCGGCGTCCGCGTGTTTTTCACCGGCCTCGAAGTGCAGGCCGAGACTGTCACAGTCGCAGCCGGCGCGACGGTGCGGCGCGATTTCACGCTCGGTGGCGGCGTCGTGAAACTCGGGGAGTTCGTCGTCGCCTCGTCGAAGCAGATGGCTGGCGCCGCGATCGCGATCAACGAGCAGCGCTTCGCGTCGAACATGGTCAACGTCCTCGCCGCCGACGAATTTGGCAGCGTGCTCGAGAACAACGTCGGCGATTTCCTAAAATTCCTTCCCGGCGTCACCATCGATTTCATCGGCGGCGCGGCGCGCTCGATCTCGATGGGCGGCGTGCCGCCGGAATACGTTCCCATCACGATCGGCGGCTTCGATCTCTCGACGGTCTCGGGCGGGGGCACCACGCGCAATGTCGACTTCCACACCATCTCGATGAACAACATGGCGCGCATCGAGGTGATCCACTCGCCCACGCCCGAGTCGCCCGGCTCCGCGCTCGCCGGCTCGGTGAATATGGTCCCGCGCAGCGCCTTCGACTACTCGCGCCCGCGTGCGAGCTTCAGTGTTTTCTTCATGATGCGGGACAATGAGAAGGATCCGTTTAAGGAGACGCCCGGGCCGCGTTGGGTAAAAACGCGCAAGGTCCATCCCGGTTTCGATTTCTCCTATATCAAGCCCGTCAACGATCGCTTCGGCTTCACGCTCACCGGCGCCGACACGAAGCAATACACCGAGGAGGAGCGCGGCGCGAACACGTGGCGCGGCGGCGGCTCCGCGACCAACGGCCTCACCGCCACCACGGCGGTCACGCAGTATCCCGACACCACGCCCGACAAACCCTATCTCACCGACTACGTCGTCGAGGACGGCGGCAAGCACACGCAGCGGCGCTCGCTCGGTGCGACAATCGACTATAAGTTCTCCGCCACCGATCGCGTCTCGTTCGCGTTCGAATACGCGCTCTACGATTCGCCGCTCAACCAGCGCAACGTCACCTTCCTCGTGCAGCGCGTGGACCCGACGGCGTTCTCGACGGCGTTCACGCACGGCCAGACCGGCCGCGGCGAAATCCGCCAGGCCTCCCAATCGCGCCACCACTCGCGCCTGAAATACATGCCGATGCTCATCTACCGGCACAACGGTCCGATCTGGAAATGGGAGGGCGGCGCGGCGCACTCGCACGAGGAGCTCACCTTCCGCAGCATCGACAAGGGCTACCTGAACAACGTCACGTCCATCCGCCAGAACGTGACGATCAATTTCGACGACAACTTCTACCTGCGCCCCGGTCGCATCACGGTCTTCGACGGCACGACCGGCGCCCCGGTCGACCCCTACAACCTCAACACCTACGTGCTCTCGACCGGCACCGGCACCTCGAGCCGCACGCAGGACGTGAAGCGCAGCGCCTACGCGAACCTCGCGCGCAGTTTCGACCTCGGCGGCGCGCCGCTCGGGCTCAAGGGCGGCCTCGATGTGCGCCAGTCGATCCGCGACAACCGCGCGACCACGCCGTCCTACACGTTCACGCGCGAAAACTCCGCCGCGCTCCTCGACGAGATTTTCTCGCAGCGCACCGCGCCGTTCGGCTTCCCGAAAATCCAATACGTCAGCACGCAGGAGGCCTACAATTACTACCGCGATAATCCTTCGAGGGTCACCGTCGATCAAAACGCGCTCTTCCGCTCGCAGATCACCGGCTCCAAGCTCGCGACCGAGCGGATCGCCTCCGCCTACCTCCGCGGCGATCTCGCGCTCCTCGAGCGCCGGCTGAAACTCGTCGGCGGCCTGCGCGCCGAGCAGACCAACATCGACGGCGAGGGCCCGCTCACCGATCCCACGCGCAACTACCAGCGCAACGCCGCCGGCCAGATCGTCCGCGCGGCCAACGGCACGCCGTTGCTGCAAGTGCCGACGAATGCCGGCCTCGCCTACTCGCAGCTCACGTTCATCGATCGTGGCGCGCACTCGCAGAAGGAATACCTGCGGCTATTCCCAAGTCTCAATGCGAGCTACAATGTGCGCGAAAACCTCATCGCGCGCGCCGCCGTTTACACCTCGGTCGGTCGGCCGAATTTCGCGCAATACGTCAACGGCGTCACGCTCCCCGATCCCGAGACGGCGCCGTCGTCCGCGACCATCGTGGTCAACAATGCCGGCATCAAGGCGTGGAGCGCCAACACCGAGAAAGTGCGGCTCGAATATTATTTCGAGGGCGTCGGCCAGGTTTCGATCGGCGCGTTTCGCCGCGATTTCAAAAACTTCTTCGGCTCGACGACCTTTGCCGCCACGCCGGAATTTCTGGCGCTCTACGACATCGATCCGCTCGCCTACGGCCGGTTCAACGTCTCGACCCAATACAACCTGCCCGGCAAGGTGCGGATGACCGGCTGCGAGTTCGACTACAAGCAGGTGCTGAAGTTTCTGCCCCACTGGGCGCGCGGCGTGCAGGTGTTTGCCAACGCGACCGCCATCCGCGCGACGGGCGACGACAACGCGAGCTTCTCCGGCTACGTCCCGCGCAGCGTCAACTGGGGCGCGAGCCTCGCGCGCGAGCGCTACAACCTGCGCGTGAACTGGAACTATCGCGGCCTCGCCCGCGGCGATCCGATCACCGGCCGCAGCATCGCACCGGGCACCTTCAACTGGACCTCGAAGCTCCTCTTCATCGACGTGCAGGGCGAGTATTTCCTCCGCAAAAACCTCGGGCTCTTCTTCGCGCTGCGCAACGTGAGCGACACGCCCAACGACACGAAAATCTACGGCCCCGGCACCCCGCTCGTCGCCCGCTTCCGCCAGCGCACTTACTACGACTCGCTGTGGTCCTTCGGCGTGAAGGGGAACTTCTAAAAACCGGGTCCGCCTTATGCGGCCGTTTGCACGGTCGCCAGCACGTCGCGGGTCGAACTCACGACGTGGTCGACGATGCCGTAATCCTTGGCCTCCTGCGCGCTCATGTAGTAGTCGCGGTCGGAGTCTTTTTCGATTTGCTCGGCGGTCTTCCCCGTATGCCTCGAGAGAGACTCGTTGAGTGTCTTGCGCCAGCGCAGAATCTCGCGTGCCGCGATCGCGATGTCGGCGGTCTGGCCGCCGGCACCACCACTGGGCTGGTGGATCATCACGCGGCTGTTGGGGAGCGCGAAGCGTTTGCCCTTGGTGCCGGCGGCGAGGAGCACGGTGCTCATGCTGGCCGCCATGCCGAGACAGTAGGTGACGATGTCGCACTGGAGGAAGTTCATCGTGTCGTAGATGGCCATGCCACCGGTCACGATGCCGCCAGGCGAATTGATGTAGAGGTGGATGTCCTTCTTCGCGTCCTCCATCTGGAGGTAAAGCATCTGCGCGATCACTAGGTTGGCGACGTCGTCATTGATCGCGGTGCCGATGAACAGAATGCGGTCCTTCAGGAGGCGCGAATATACGCTCATGCCGACCGGGCGGCCACCGGTGTTATCCCAAACAGTTGCGTCGTAGCTCACGTGATTTGTAGAAGAGTTGGAGG
>JANXSC010000622.1 GCA_025352845.1 Opitutaceae bacterium | reverse complement strand
ACAAGAAAACCAACCCGAGAATCGCCGCGACTGCGGCCGCAGACCAGAAGGCGCGGCGACCGGTCATGCATTCATGAAACCAAGATCGGGTTTCGCGAAGCGGCCGATATTCGGGAAGATGGCCGGGATGTTGGTGGGGCTGACGCCAAACCATTTCGCGAGGGTGGCGGCAAACTCATCGACGCTCGTGCTGGGGATCCAGCGGCCGCGGCCGGTGTCGTCCGGGCCGCCCATCGCGAAGTTCGGCATCTTGCCGTAGATGTCACCGCCCTTGACCGCGCCACCGAGCATGAAGTGGTGGCTGCCCCAGCCGTGGTCGGAGCCGTCGCCGTTGGTGTTGTAGGTGCGGCCGAAATCGGAGGAGGTGAAGGCCGTCACCTGGTTTTCCGCGCCGAGCTGCGTGAGCGCGGTGTAAAAGGCATTCAACGACAGGCTGATGTCGCGCAGGAGATTGGCGTGCGCGCCATTCGTGGTGTTGCCCAGCGCCACCTGATTATCGTGCAGGTCGAAGCCGCCGATACGCACGAAGAAAATCTGGCGCTTGAGGTTGAGCTGCGTCTGGGCGTTGACCAAACGCGCCACCATGTGGAGCTGCTGGGCCAGGCTTGAGTTGGGCACGCCGTTGAAGACGTTCTGCACGGGGCTCGCGCCCGTGATCACGGTGGAGAGGAGCGCACTGTTGTTGAGGGCGCCATTGGTGAGGCCACCGAAGGCGGTCTCGAAAAGATTGCTGTTCTGCATTGCCAGCGCATCGGTCAGCGCCGCGGTGCGGAGCCCGTTGACGGAGGTGCCCGTGCCGTTGCCCGTGAGCGCGATGGCCCCGTTGGTGCCCACGGCATATTGCGAGACGTTGCGGCCGACCTGAAACGTGTTCTGGCCGTTCAACGTGAGCGACATTGAGATCCGGTTGTTGGAGTTCAGCGCGTTCATCATGTCGGCCACGCGGCCGCCCCAGCCGGTCGCGACTTCCGAGAACGGTTTGTCCGACACGCTGGTCTGCCACTCGACCTGCTGGTCGTTGTGGGAGAAGAGCTGCATCGGCCGCAGGTCCGGCCGCGAATTGTAGAGCGCCTGCGTGAGCGGGTGGCTGAGAGTGCCGACGTTGGCCATGACGGCAAATTTGCCGCGATCGTAGAGGTTCTTCAGCTCGACCATCGCGGGGTGCAGGCCCCACGTCTGGCCCGTGCCCGCGCTGGTGGCGATCGGGAGGATGGCATTCTGCGGCAACGCGAGCACGCCGCGGCCCGCGGCGTAGGCGGCGTAGGTCGTGTTGTCGGTGGGCACGACGAGGTTGTTCGCATCGTTACCGCCGGCCAGGAAGAGGCACACGAGCGCCTTGTAGTCGGACTGCGGGGCCGCGGCGCGCGCCGGGGTGTCGGTGTTGGCGACCGCGCCCATCAAGCGCAACTGCGCGATCGAGGAGAGCATGCCGGTGGCGCCGACGGAGGCGCAGCAGGCGCCGAGAAACTTACGACGGGAGAGATCGGGAGTGGAGGCCTTGGAATTCATGGCGGTAATTATTTCTGGATGGCACCCTGGGGAACTGAAACCGTGAGATAAACCGCCGAGCGCACGCGCTCGAGGTCGCTGCCCGAATAGGCCGTGCCGGTGCCCGCGGGCATCGCGGTGAGCGTGGCGACAAACCTGTCCGTGACCGCCTTCGGCAGCGCGCCGGCGGCGAGCACCAGATTCGCATAATCGACGAGCGCCTGCGGCGTGCGGGCCATGGCGAGTAGGCCGGGATCGAAGCGCACACCCATCGTGGCTTCAGCCGGATTAAACGCCGTCGTGACCCCGGGCATGCCCGAGCGGTTGGCGTAGATGTAATTCCAAAGCTGGTTGGGCATGCTGATCGCCGTCGTGTCGGTGAGGATCTGATATTCGGGGGCGAAGAGTCCGGCGGTGGTGAGCAAGCCCGGCTGGACGTAGTCGGGTTCGAAGAAATTGAACACAGTCGGGGCGCGCAGCGCGGCCTGGGCGAGCGAGCCCTCGGGGTTGAAGATCCCGAAGCGACCGTTGTTCGCCCCGCCATCGAACGCGCGCAGAATCGCCGTCGCGCGCAGGAGCGGTTCCTTGAGTTTGCCGAAGCTCGCCGTCGCCGCGACCGCGCCGGACCGCGCCTCGTAGTCCATCAGGATGGCGCGCACCACGGCACCGAGATCGCCGCGGACGCCGCTGCCGTTGTCGGCGAAGGCCTGCGCCACGCGGTAGATGTAGCCAGGGCTCGGATTCGAGGTCACGAGCCGCTGGATGAGCTGCCGCGAAATAAACGGGGCGAGGTTCGGGTGGTTGAAGAGCGCATCGAGCGTGTCCCTCAAATCCTTCGCGCCGCCCTGATTCGCAGGAATCGTGATACCACCGATGATGGTTTTGGGACCATCCTCGTGGAAAGCCGGGTAGATCATCATCGGCTTGAAGTAGTTGATCGCTTCGGCCCGGAAGTTGGGCACCAAATTGACCGAGTAATACGCCCAGCCCGTGAAAATTTTCGCCATCTCGGTAATGACTTTGTTGTCGTAGGTCGGAATCGGGACGCCGAGCGGGTCGAGCTTGAGCGTGCCGTCCGGCTGCAATTGCACGAGACCCACCGTGAAGAGCTGCATGACTTCGCGCGCGTAGTTTTCATCCGGCGCGGCAATCGGCGTTCCATTCGCGGCGAAGGTCGCCTTGGCGTTGCGGAGCGCGCTCAGGTAAACGCCCATCATCGGGCTGAGGGTGACTTCATCGAGCACTTGACGATAGTTGCCGAACGCACCTTTCACCAAAATGTCGTAGTAGTTCGTCAACGGCCGCGGATTGTTGCCCAGCGTGCCGTTCACATCGGAGACGACGAGAATCTCGCTCAGCGCAAACGCGACGCGCTGCCGGAGCTGGTCGGAACCCGAGAGCGCAATCTTCCACCACGCGGCCTGGCGGTTTTGCTGGGAAGGCGCCGTGTTCTCGCCGACCGCCGTGTAGGTGCGGTAGTCGGCATCGAGCGCGTCGAGCTGCAACGACGGCGGCAGCGCGATCTGCGCGGAAATCCATGCGTTGAGGTCGGCGCTACGCTTGCCGGCCAGGGCGTCGATTTCGATCTTGGTCGGGCCGAAGGTCGATTGCGTGAGGAAACGGGCGACCTCCACGGGTGTCAGGGCATTGTCGGCCAAGGCCGGAGGTGCCGGGGGTGGCGAATAAGCCAGCGCGCCACTCGTCTGGATAAAGGTGCCGCGCAATTCACCGGCGGGATAGGTAGCCGACTCAACGCTGAGAAAGAGGCGTCCCTCCTTGAGGGCTTGCACGATGTCCGCCGCCGTGAGCGCACCACTGCCCGTTATAATCCAGGAGAAGCCGTTGACCTGACCGTTGGGAACACGCACCAGCTCGACCCCGACTTCGCCGGTCGTGCCGACGCGCAGGTAGGCGACTGTCTCCGGCGAGCTGAGGTTGGAGAAGGTCAGGTTTACCACCGCGAAGCGATTGTCCGAGCTGAGCTGCACCGTCGCGGTGCCAAACGCCGTCGAGGTCGTCGCCGTCGGCGGCGTGCGCAACGCCGCGATGTAAAGCGTCCCGGGATTGTAGAAAATAGTCACCGCCGCCGCGCTCCGGTCCCCAATCGTGTAACCGGTCCCCGACGAAAGCGCCAGGGTCGCATCCTTGTTGATCGTGTTTTCGCCGCCGCCCGGCAGAGCCGAGAGGATCACACTGGCGCTTGTCGCCCCGGCCGGAATCGTCACCGAGCCGGGAAGCGGGGTGTAATCCAGCCCGGAAATCGCCGTGCCCGTAATCTGATAATAAACGGTGAGCGGTTGGGCGGTGCTGCCGGTGCGTGAAATGAGAAACACTCCCGGAGGCGCACCCTTGGTGTCGGTCGTCGCCGTGCTCGTGCCGACATTGATCGTGGCGGCGCTCTCGGCGGTGAGGTCATATACTTCAACGAGCGCCACACCCGTCGTGGAATTTACTCCGCTGACCTGGATCGTGTAACTCTTGCCCGGCTGAAGATCGACCAGCAGCGCCGCATCGCTCGAGCCCGCGGTAAATCCAAATGCTCCCGCCTGGGTAAAGGCCGACGCGAGGGCCGCGGCATTACCCGTGCCCCAGTTGTCGTTGGAGGCGATTTGCGTGCCCGCGCCGTCGATCAGCGCGATGGCCGGATCGGCGAGCACGCCCTGCACGCCAAACGCCCCGAGCGTAGGACCGGCCGCGCGCACGAGAATTTTTCGCACGCCGCCGCCGGGTGCCATCACCAAACCGGAAATAAGAATCCCGGCGCCCGTGCCGACCTGCGCCCGCGTCGAGAGATTCATCAGTCGTGCCGGACCGGTGACATCGTAAACTTCCACCAGCGTGATGCCGGTCGAATTGGCCACGCCGGTGACCTGCGCGGTGTAGGCGCCCGGCGCGAGCGTGACGGAAAGCGCCGCATCGCGACTATTCGCCGTAAGCGGAAACGCACCGACAGAACTGAACGTCGTCGCCGTCGCCGGCAACGTGCCCGCGGCGACGGTTTGCCAGTTGTCGTTCGACGCCACGAGCCGGGCCGGCGTCGCACTATCATAGAGATCGATGCGCGGATCGCCGAGCGGGCCCTGAACCCCAAACGCCGAGAGCCCCGGCCCGACCGCACGGATCAAAATATTCTTGGCCGGCCCGGGCCCAATGACAAAGCCCACGATGGCGACGCCACCGTTGCCGAGTTGGGTCCGGGTGGAGAGATTTGAGACGCGCTGGTCATCAGCGGCGTGGGCCGCGCTCGAAGCGAAGATTGCACCGGCGAGAATCGCGCGGGCAAAGCCAAATGTGGTTTTCATCGGACGGATAAGAAAAGGTCTCGGGTTGGGGGGACTCCGGAAACGGGCTGGGGACAGTGGACGAAAGCTGATCGAGACGGTTATGCAAGTCCAGTGCGAGTTTCGAATCGGAACGTAAATACCCCATGAAGCCGGAACGCCCCACTCATTCATTCTAAAGTCCGATCACGAATCCTCGGTCTCAGCCCGCAAAACGCCCCGCAGTTTGCCGCCGTCAACCGCACCATTGCTTCGGCGGGTGTCGCCAGATTGCTTGTTCGTCTCGACCTCGTGAACGGACTCTCCCGCACCGCCGCCATCCTCGCCGCCATGATTCTCGGTGCCCTGCTGCCGCAGGCGCACGCGTTCGCCCCCGCGATTCGCTGGCTCGTGATGGCGATGCTGTTTCTGGTTTTTCTCCAAACACGATTCACCCGCGCGGCCCTCAGCGGCCGCCATCTCACGCTGCTGGGAGCGAACCTCGCAATCGGCCTGGCTGCTTGGGCTCTCGGCGGGCTCTGGGCCGGACGCGATGTCGCGCTCGCCGCTTTTTTTTGCGGCATCACCCCGACGGCCATCGCGGCACCGGTGATTGTGAGCTTCCTGCGCGGACGCGTGGACTTCGTGGTCGCGGCGTTTCTCCTCACCAACGTCGCCATCGCCGCACTGCTGCCGCTGCTCCTGCCCATCGTGCTCGCACGCGCGACGCCCGAGGCCTTCGGTCAGGTGCTCGGCAGCGTGGGCCTCGTGGTCTTCACGCCGATGGCCGCAGCTTGGATCGTGCGGGCGCTACACCCGGGCGCGACGGCGTGGCCGGGACGTTTGCGCAACGTCTCGTTCGGCATGTGGGTCACCTCTCTGTTCCTGATTTCGGCCAACGCCTCCCATTTTCTCCGGCAACACGCCGACACGCCTCACGTGCTCCTGCTGCAATTGGCCGCCGCCTCGCTCCTCGTGTGCATCGCGAGTTTCGCGCTGGGCCGCGTGATTGGCGGCCGCGAGTTCGGCCGCGAGGCGAGCCAGGCGCTCGGCCAGAAAAACACCACCTTCACGATCTACCTCGCACTCACCTACGCGAGTCCGGTGGTCGCGCTCGGCCCGACGTTCTACGTCGTCTGGCATAACCTCTGGAATTCGTGGCAGCTCCACCGCGCGGCGCGGCGGGACCCCAACTCCGGCGTGTGAGGGCGAGCCCTACTTGAGCTCGGCGAGCCGGATATTCCGATACTCGCACTTCATCTTCACGCCCGGATGGATTTGCAGCCCGAGCGGTGCCGCGCCCGAGAATTTCGCGTCGGTGTATTCCGACGCCTTGGTGCCATTGATCCAGCACGTGAACGTGTCGCCCTTCGCCTCGATGCGGAAGGTGTTCCACGCGCCCTCCGGCTTCATCAGTTTCTTCGCTTCCTTTGCCTGGCCCGCCTCGGGATACGCCGGCTTGCCGCCGGTGTAGAACGACCCCGACATGTCCACGCGGAGACTGCCCGAAATCCCCAGCTGCAACTGGATCTTCGGGCTGCGCATCTCGACGCCAGTGTCGACGCCCCGCTCGGTCGCGGCCTTCCAGCGCACGTCGAACTCCATCGCGAAATCGCCGTAGCTCTGCTCGGTCCAGAGGTAGTTGCCCTTCATCTTTTCGTCGTTCTCGCCGATGAGCACGCCATTCTCAACGCGCCAGAACGGATTGTTTGCCGCGTCCTTCCAGCCCGTGAGATCCTTGCCGTTGAAGATCGGCTTGAGGTTCACCTTGGCGTCGGCGGCAAAGGCGACGGACGCGGCAAACGTGGCAACACAGAGGAGGAGGGAGCGGGGGTTCATGCGGCGGTTGTGCAGGAAACCCGCGCGACAGGGAAGCGCGATGTGCGTCGGACGGTCCCTACGCCGCGGATGCCGCACGGATGGCCGGCACGTCCACCACGCGCACACCCGCCGGCCGGTTCTCCACCGCGCGCACCAGCGCCGCCGTCATCTGCGCAAGCGTGACAAATCCCAGTCGCTCCGCCGCCGCCCGCGTCGCGGGAATCCACCGCAGCACCGCGTAGATCGGCACGAGCATCATCGGCCAGCGATGACCCGGGCCGAGCACATACCACGGCCGCAGGCACGTCGAATCGAGCCCACGCGCGCGGATGAGCGCCTCGCCCTCCGCGCGCACCGCCAGATACGCGCGCATCACCGGCGCTGGCTGCGCGACGCTCAGATAAACCAAATGCCGTCGCGCCGCACTTCCCCGCTCCGCGCGTTCCACAACCGCCGCCACCGTCGCCTGAATCGAAACCAAATCGATCGCGCGAAACTGCCGCGCCTTGACCGGACTCGGCTTCGGCACGCCGACGAGGTGCACCACCGTGTCCGCATCGCCGATCGCCGCGGCCACACTCGCCGCCTCGAGCGGATTTCCCACCACCGCTTCCGCGCCGCGCGCAATCTTCCCCTCCGATCCCGCGCGCACGAGCACCCGCACGCGATGCCCGCGCGCGATCAGCTCCGGCACGAGTGCGCGTCCGAGATAGCCCGTGCCACCCGTGATCAACACGGAGCGCGGCGACGAAAAATTCGTGGGCAAAGTCTCGCTCATGTTGCGAAATCCCCGTCGCGCGCACCGAACATCACACCGCCCGCGATCTGCTTTCGGCCCACGTGATCCTGAATCACCGCGTCGAGCCGCCTGAGCCGCACCGGATCGAAACCGAGTGCGGTGGCGCCGGCACCGCGCGCGAACTCCGCCCGCAAAGCAAAGGGGCAAAATGACCACACGGGGCGGAGGGGCGGGTGCATCGCGCGCAGCGAAACTCCGCCACCGCCGCTCGTCACGCGCGAAATCGGGGCGTGCCACCGCGCGTTGCGTGTTCCAGCGTGCCGGCGACGCTTACACGTCATCGAGCCGCCCCGTCGTTTCGTCCACCAGTCATCCGTTCCCTCCGTCCGTCCCACCATGAGCCACTCCTCACCGACTCGCCTGCTCGCGCTCGCCGCGATCTTGCTTGGTGTCGCGGCGGTCCTGTTGCTCCGGCCCGGAGGTCGGGAACCGGCTGCACCCTCGATTCCCGATGCGGCGGTCGCCAGCGTTTCACTCCCCTCGGCCCTTGAAACCAGCACGCCCGCCGTCGCGCGCAACGAACTCAGCCCAGTTGCGCGGGCCCTGCTCGACACGCTCATGCGCGCGCTCGCCGCAGGCGATGTGCGTGAACGCGAGGCGGTGCTCACCTTCGGGGACGACGCCGCGCTCCAGCGTTTTCTCGCGCGCAACACGCGCGGCGATCTCGCGGTGCTCGGCCGGCTCGACGCGCTCCGCAGCGTGCGCGTGCGCTTCGGCGATCTCGGCGCGTTGCAGCGCGACCTCGCGGAAAACGCCGCCGACTACGCCGCGCTCGACGCCAACCCGCTCTTCGGCATCCCGCAGCCGCCCGCGAAACAGGATCGCGCCGCCGTCGATCAAGTGCCGTTTGGCAACGACACGCTCGCGTTTCTCGGTGCCACCGGCGACCGCAGCGCGTGGGGCCGCGGCACGACGATTGCGATTCTCGACACCGGCGTCGCGGGCGATGCCACGTTCGGCAACGGGCGCGTGGGGGCCTTCGACCTCGGGCTCGGCCTCACGCCCGGCCACGGCGGCGAAGACGGCCACGGCACCGCCATCGCCGCGCTCGCTGCGGGTGGCTTGCGCGAGGCCAGCGGCGTCGCGCCCGGCGCGAATCTCCTCAGCATCCGCGTGACCGACGCCACTGGTGTCAGCGATCTCTTCACGATCTCACAGGCCATCGTCGCGGCGGTGGATGGGGGCGCGCGCGTCATCAACATCTCGCTCGGCGGCTACTCGACCGGCGCGGCGCTCGACGCCGCGATCGGTTACGCCACGCAGCGCGGGGCGCTCATCGTCGCCGCCGCCGGCAACGATCAGGCGGCGCAACTCACATGGCCCGCGGCCGACCCGCGCGTCGTCTCTGTCGGCGCGATCGACAAGGCGGAGCAGCAGGTTTCATTTTCCAATTCCGGCGCGCAGCTCCAGCTCACCGCGCCCGGCTACGGCGTGCAGACCGCGTGGCTCGACGGCCAGCGCGTCACGATCAACGGCACCTCCGCCAGCGCCCCGCTCGTCGCCGGCGCGATCGCCGCCGTGCTGTCGCTGAATCCCGCGTTCACCCCGCGCGCCGCCGCCGATTTGCTCGTGCGCACGGCGAACGACGCCGGCGCGCCGGGCCCCGACGCCGCGTTTGGCCACGGCATCGTCAACCTTGCGACCGCGCTGAATCAGGCCAACCCGAGCTACATCGACACCGCCGTCTCCAGCCACTACTTCAACGCCGCCACGGGCGAGATGGAGATCGTGATCCAAAATCGCAGCGGCCGCGCCGTCACCGGTCTCTCGCTCGCGATCACGAATGGCACGACGACCACCAACACCCCGGTGCCGAGCCTCGCCGTCGGCGAAACCTACGTCGCAAAAGTCCCGGTCAGCTCCGCCGCGCTCGCGAGCGCCGGCCAGCTGACGTTCGCCAC
>JANXSC010000645.1 GCA_025352845.1 Opitutaceae bacterium | reverse complement strand
CGTCGAGGATCGGGCCGAGGGTGCGCTGGCGGAGCTTGAGAAACGCGATGAGCACCGCGGGCAGCGAAATCGCGAGCATGACGGCGATGACGATGAGCGGGAATTGCCACCAGTGCATGTCGGCGAGCTTCGCGCCGACGGTGGCGAGCGCTCCGCCAATGGCACCGACGGCCACACCCAAGGCGGCGACGACCCCGACATCCAATTTCTTCGGCGGCTCAGGAGGCCTGGCGGCGGGAGGCGGCGCCGCGGGCGTGGTGGGCGGCGGCGGCGGCTGCGCGGCCTGCTTCGCGGCGGCATCGGCCGCCGCGGCGACGGTTTTCTCTGCCATCTTGCCGAGGCGGTCGTTAGACGCGGCATCGGCGGCGGCGGCGCGCTTGGCGGCCATCTCGTCGATCATGCGGACGAATTTTTTGTAGGGCGACCAGAAGGCCTGCCGAAGGCTGATCGGACTATCGACGATGCTGGTGATGACGGCATCCCAGTCGCGGCCCTTGCGATCGTAGAAGATGCCGTGGCGGCCGACGAAGAGGTAGTCGCTGTCGCCCTGGCTGAAGCAGCAGGCGACCGTCATCGCGGGACTGCCGGCGCGCGTGCAATTGACGTAGGCGAGGTAGGCCTTGCTCATCGCGGCGAGGGGCTGCGGGGCATCGACCTTGATGCAGAGTTCGCAGGAGCGGCTGTCGAGGTAGAGGGTGCCGGCTTGGAACGTGGCCCAGCGATCGCGCGAGTAGAAATCGGCGAAGTTGACGAAATTGTGGAGCAGCGCGCGGAGATCGCGCGTGCAACGCAGCAGTTTTTCGAGATTGGCAATCGCGGCGGCCTCGGGCGCGAGCGCGGTATCCTGGGCGACGAGGTCGGTCAGCGTCTCCTTACCCGTGCCGGCGAGGAGGGCTGTGACGCGTTCGTAGCCGAGCGCCTCGACGGAGCCGCCCGTCTTGCCGGCGGTCCACGCCTCGTAGGCGGCGAGTTTGCCGTTGAGTTCGCCCCACTCGGTGGCGGTGAGCGAAGTCTTGCCCGCGCCATAGGCGGGCGTAACCGCGGCGGCGTGGAGCGCGGCGATGGCGCCGGCCCACGCGGGGTTGACGCCATCGGAGAGCGGGAGCGCGCGGCCGGGTTCGACGCGGGCGAGCGGGAATTGGGCGATTTCAGCCGAAGCGATGGCGAGATCCTTGGCCGCGAGGGCGGTGAAGTCGGACTCGGCGCGGTTGACGGCCGCGGTGGCGCGGGCGTCGAAGGCGGCCAGTCGGCAGCGGGCAAAGAAGTCCTCGATCTTGGCGCGCACTGCTTTCACGGCCACGAGGGCGGCGGCGGAGTGGGTGCCCAGCGGCGAGGCGTTGGCGGCGTGCCACGAGGCGTAGGCCATGCAGTCGGCGAAAAACGCGTCGATGGTCGGTTGGTTCACGCCCGGCGTGCCGCTGCGATCGGGTGCTGAACCCTTGGTGGCGATGATATCGGCGATGAGCTGGGCGGTCGCGGCATCGGCGGCGGAGGTGGCGGTGATGACGCCGTCACCGTTGAATTTCGTGCCGGCGAAAATCTTCGCGGTGTCGGACACGTCTGCGAGCGAGATGGAGTCGGACTTCTGGCCGAGGTTCGTTAGAATCTGTTTGGCGGAGGCGATGACGGACCTGCCCTCGGGCGTGGCGTCGTTGAGCGCAGCGAGCGCGAGCGTATCGGTCTCCTTGAGAAGATCACCGGCGTCCTTCAGATGGGCGGCAGCCCACTTAATGACGGAAATCAGCTCGGGCACCCGGATGCGGCCATCGCCATCGGTGTCGATGAGCGCGAGAGATTTTTCGTCGAGCTCGAGGCCCTTCACCGGGCAACTGAGCGCGACCCAGAGTTTCTGGTCGAGCTGATCGAGCGCGAGGAGATCGGCGCCGGTGGCGAGCGTAACCTGATCGAGACCGCCCGTGCGGAAAAACTTCCAAATGTGGGAGGGAGCAGCAGAAGGCATGGCGATATGGGGGTTGGGGCGGCGAAAAATGGGCCGGTTTCTCCAACTGGCAATCCCGGAAGCCAGCGGACGATCTAACCCGACTCGCTTGCGAGCCCAGCCGGGCTCACGGCACCTCGTAAACCTCGACGAGCGCGACGCCGGTGGTGTCGGCGACGCCGCTGACCTGCGCCGTGTAGGAGCCCGGCGGAAGTGTGAGCAAGAGGGCGGAGTCGCGGCTGCCGACGCCTAAGGAAAAGGCGCCCACGCTGGACGCTGCGTTCGAAATCAGGCTCGCCGCCGCCGCGGCGCCCTCGCCCCAGTCATCGTTCTCTCCGATCAGATCGTTGCCGCGGAAGAGGCGCAGACGAGGATTGGCGAGCACGCCACCTACGCCAAAGGCTGCCAGCGCAGGTCCGACCGCGCGGATGAGCAGAGTTCTCGGCGTGTCGCCCTGCACGGTAATGCCAGAGATGAGGATGCCAGCACCGCTGCCGACTTGCCCGCGGGTGGCGATGTTGACGATGCGGCTGGAACCAAGGTTGTCTTGCGCATCATAAATCTCGACGAGCGCGATGCCGGCCGCGCCATTTGCACCGCCCACTTGCACGGTGTAGGCGCCGGGATCGAGGTTCAGCAAGGCGGCGGTGTCGGCGCTGCCACTGGGAAACGCGAAGGCACCGACCCGCGCTGAAACTGCCCGCACGAAGGGCGCGCTGGGCGCAGTGGCCGAGCTGAAGTTTGATGCCACTACCGTGCCGGTGCCATTGCGCACGGTGAATGCCGGGAAGGCGACGGCGTCGGTCAGCCCGAAGTCTGCGAGCACGGGACCGGCCACGCGAACAAGCACGGTCTTGGGATGGGCGCCGGAAATCACGAAGCCTGGGATCAAGGGCTCCACGCCTTCACCCACCCGCGCCCGGGTGGAAAGGTTGGCGAGACGATTGGGAAGCCCGCCGAAGTCAGCGCTCAGCACATTCAACTCGTCATCGAGCACACAGAAGTATGGCAATCCATCACGCACCGTGACGGCAAGGAGGCGATTGCCCAAAGTTAGCAATCGCATGAGCCGGCCGGGCAGGAAAGCAGTGCGCTCCGAGGCGTAGGAAACGCCGTTCCACCGCTGCACCTCAATCCCGCTGGCGGTGGCGCGACCCGTGAAGACACGGTTCCCGATCCAAGCGGCATCGCCGACCAAAATAGGCAGCTCCCCTTTGAACTGAAGCGTCTCGCCATCGAAAAAGCGGCCGGTGCCGACGAGCACCTGCCTGCCATCTGGCGAAACCCGAACCGGGCTACTGGCGGGGTAACGTCCGTTGTGCGGTGAATTCACCGGCCGCGCGAGCGAGCCATCCGCCCGCTGCTGGCTGTAGATCAAATCCTGCGAATTCAGGAAGTATAGCCGCCGGTTCGATGGGCTCCAAGAATTGTCGCCGTCGCCGCCGCCGCCTGCCACAGAAAATCCGCCGTCGGGCGCAAACACACCGTAGCCGACGGGGTAGCCCCGAAAACCGGCTCGGCCTACGAGGAGATGCTGGTCCATCGCCACCAGCTCGTGCACTTGAGGTATCGTCCCGCTGAATGGATCCTCCGCACCTTGGCCCTCAGCCAGCCGGATCTGAGTCACCCGGCCATCGGCGTAACCGAGATAGGCTCGATGCAAGGCGGTCGAATACGCCATGGCGTTGGGCCAGCCTTGCAGCGGGAGAGATGGCAGGAAACGGCGTTCCGCAGTGGACCAGCGAAACAACTGCCGGTGCAATTTGCTGTGCAAGAGCAGCCCGCCGTCGCGGTCGAGCTGGATGCTGTCCGGGACGAAGCCTAGGCCTGCGGGGTTGAGCGCCACCGCGGCGGACGCAGGCCGCGCCTGCAACAGCGACAGTTTCTGACGCGGAATCGTGCCACCTTCGAACCTTGATCCGAACACAAAGACATCCGTCCCGCGCACAAAAACCCGCTTGCCGACGACAGCGGCGGCCAAGCGGCCAGTTTCCCGGAAGCGGCTGTCGTGAACATGCACCGTGGCGCCGCGCAGCACCACCGGCGCGGCACCCGCCGCGAAATCCAAGTCCTCAAACACGCTGCCGAGGCTGCCGGCGAAGCTCCAGTTGGCTGTGCGATAGACACCACCCTCATCGTCAGCAAAAAAACTCTCGTCGGGTGCGACAAAGATGCGGGAACCGATGGCTGCGGCGGCGAATGTGGCGGGGTCGGGTGCAACGTCTGGCGTGCGGGCGGCCGTCCCTCCCGGCTGAAGGGCCAACGTCACAAGCGAGCCGGAAAATTGGCCGCTCCGGCCAAGCACAAACCGGCGGTTGGCCACGAGCGCCAACGGACCGAATATCCGCAGGGGGTATTCCAAGGTGCCGACCTTGGCGTTGTCGCTCAGCCGTATCGTGGTGAGTTCGCCTGCGCGATCCGTCACCAGCAGGAAGCCGCTCAAAACCTGCAGGCCGGTGGCGTCCACCACTCGGCCGGAGGCAATCGGCGTTTCGGCGAGACCATCAATTGAAAATCGGGAAATCGACTGGCCAAACCCCACATAGATGAAGCCTCCGTTGATCGTGAAAGCCGTGAGCGGGCGGGCAAACAGCAGCGGCGCCAGCCAGACTTCTCGCGCCAGATCGAACCGCTCGATCCGCGCGGGGTTCGCGAAGGCAAAATAGGCGATGTCGCCGTTCCGTTCGGTCGCGAGCCAATCCCGCTCTGAGCGTTCCGCCAGCACGGTCACTTCCGCCGTGCGGCTGGTGGTGGAGCCGACCGCCTTGGTGGCGATCACAAAGTATGAGCCGGCGGTGTCGATGGTCACCGGCCTCACGTTGTGAGACGTGCCCGTTGCCTGTGGAATCGGAATTCCGTTCTTATACCACTGGTAGGTCTCAGGACCGCCCGATCTGCTGGCATCCAAGCTGAGGACGCCTCCGACCAGCAAGGTGTCGTTCTCCAGACGTGCCGAGTCGGGCGTCCGCGCCGGCTGCACGATCACCTCGAGTTCCGGGCTGGTGACGCTGCCTGCGGCGTTGGATACCGTCAGGGCATAGCGCCCCGCGTCGCTGAAGATAACGCCTTCGAGGCTCAACTCCGGGAAAGTTGCCCCGCGAACCGGCACGCCGCCCTTCAGCCATTGATAGAGAAAAGGAGTCGAGCCGCCGTCCACCAGCATCACGAGCGAGGCGGGGGAGCCTTCCCCCAGGGTCTGCGAGGCCGGCGCGGAATCCCGGAACGTCGCCAGTCGTGCCACGTTCACCGTCAGGATGCCCGGTTCGCTGATGGCGGATCCGAGCGAGTTGCTGACCTGAACGGTATAGGCTCCCGCATCGGCCAGCGTGATGGCCGTCAGACGGAAGGTGGTTTCGGTGGCTCCGGCCAGGACGGCGCCGTTCCTGCGCCACTGATAGGTGCGGGGAAACGCACCGGTGGCGGCGAATGAGAAAGCGATGCTTTGGCCGACGTCCGCGGTCCGCAGGTTCGGAGGAGTGGTGAAGACCGGGGCTGCGGCGGGTCGCACCGTCAGGGTTGCGGACACTGTGGGTGTGCTGACCCCGGCGGCATTCGAGGCAACCACCACGTAGCTACCTGCGTCCGTCACCGCCACGGGATCAAAAACGAGGGTGCGTGTGGTCGCACCAGCGAGGTCCGCGCCGTCCTTGCGCCACTGGAATCGGTCAATGATTGGATTACCGGAGAAAACCGGGGTCAAAACCACACGTTGACCCGGGTCAACGCCACCCCCACCGCCGATACTGACCACGCGAGGCACGGTCAGCGTTTGCGCTGCGAGGCTGCCAGCCAGAACCAACGCGAGCGGCAAAACAAGGCGACAAAATGGCGTGTGCATGGCGGATATTTGGACTGCAGAACGGGTAAATTCTCAAGCTTTCGGCAGGCCACCGCGCACCAACGTCAGCACGCACTCCAAGTGCCGCGTCTGCGGGAAAAGATCGAAGGGCTGGGCGGCGGTGAGCTTGTAGCCGGCGGCGAGAAAGTGCGTGAGGTCGCGCATCTGCGTCGCGGGATCACACGAGATGTAAACGACAGCGCGCGGGCCGAACGCGAAGAGTTGCCGGAGGAAGGATTCGTCGCAGCCCTTGCGCGGGGGATCGATCACGACGACGGTGTCAGCGGCAGCGAAGGCCGCAGGCGCTTCGGGTGAAGCGAGCACGGGCAGTCCGGAGAAAATCTGCGCGGCATCGCCCGCGGTGAACGTGGCGTTGGCGATGCCGTTGGCCGCGGCGTTCTCACGGGCGAAACGCACGCTGCTCTCGCTGATTTCGATGCCGGCGACGCGTTCGAAGGCCGAGGCTGCGCTCAGCGCGAAGAGCCCGCTGCCACAATAAGCATCGACGAGGAAGCGCGCGCCGCTCGCGGCCGCCTGCTCGCGCACGTAGCGCGTGAACGCGGGGAGGATGAAGGGATTGTTTTGGAAAAAATCTCGGGCGAGAAAGCGAAGGCGCAGCGGTGCAGTTGTAGTCGGGGTCGCTGACCCCGAACCGGCCTCAGCGAGGCCGGCTACATCAATCGTCTCCGTGATGATGGCATCGTAGTCGGTCGTGACTCCGCCGCTCGCCTCGCGGAGGAGCAGCGTGGCGGCGCGTTTATACTCGCCGGCCGCGGCGCGAGCATGGACGCGAGCGCGGACCTCGGTGAGCTTCACGTTGATCGCATCGGTCGCGATCGGGCACTGCGGCACATCGACGATGTCGAAGCGCGTGCCCTGCCGCAGAAATCCGATCGGCGGCGGCACAGCGGGATCGCGCGGCGGATTGAAGTGCGGCGTGATTTTCGAGCGGTAGTGAAATTCCCGCGGCGAACCGACGACTGCTGCGACGGGGAAATCCGCGATGCCCGCCATATGTTGCAACAGCTCGGCTAGCTGCCGCCGTTTCCACTCCAGCTGCGCCGAGTAGGCTAGGTGCTGGTATTGGCAGCCACCGCAGCGCCCGAAGAGCGAACAACGCGGCCCCACACGTTCGGGCGACGGTGTGAGCACCTCGACGAGATCGGCCTCGGAAAAATTCTTGTGGTTGCGAAAGACCCGTGCGCGCACGCGCTCGCCGGGCAGGGTAAAGGGCACCATGACGACCCAGCCGCCGCTGGCGGCGGGATTTTCGGTTTTAGATTCTTGATCCACCTTCGCCAAGGCTACGGCGGAAGAATTTTCGATTGCCGGCAACGTGACGCGCCCCAGCCCGGAGCCCAGGTTCGTTAGCGTGCTGATCGTGAGCTCGATCTCGGCGTGATAGGCGAACGGCTGGTCGTTGAACTTGGATTTCTTTTGGCCCACGGAACACACGGAATACACGGAAAGGCGCACCGCGAGGAAAAGGATTTTGTCTTTTCCGGGTTTTCCGTGTGTTCCGTGTGTTCCGTGGGCGCTCCTCCCGAAAAAATCTCCAGTCTCCAGAATCCGCGCGTGAAGCTGCTCGTGAAGCTGCGCGACCGGCGTCCGCGCGACGAGGCGGGCGTGTTTCTGGTCGAGGGCTATCGCGAAATCCGGCGCGCACTGGAGAAACGCGTGGCACTCACCGAGATATTTTTCTCCCCCGATTGGTTTCTCGGTGAAAATGAACCCGCACTCCTCGCCCAAGCCGAGGCCGCGGGCGCGACGTTGTTCGAGCTGACGAAAGACGCGTTCGCCAAGGTCGCTTATCGCGAGCGACCAGACGGCCTGCTCGCCGTCGCGCCGCAGTGGAGGACGGCGTTGTCGGACTTGGATTTTGCCGGCCTTGCAAAGGCCGGGCCGGGGTCAGCGACCCCGACTACAAAGGAACCGTTTCTCCTCGTCGTCGAAGCGATCGAGAAGCCGGGCAACCTCGGCACGATCCTGCGCAGTGCCGACGCCGCGGGCTGCGACGCGGTGATCGTGTGCGATCCGGTGACGGATATTTTTAATCCGAACGTGGTGCGCGCCTCGACGGGCGTGTTGTTCTCCGTGCCGCTCGTCGTCGAGGAAAGCACGCGGGTGTATGCCTGGCTGCGCGAGAAAAAGATCCGCACCGTAGCGACCACCCCCGCTGCGGAGAAAATCTATTCCGACGTCGATCTGCGCGGGCCGCTCGCGGTCGTCATGGGCAGCGAGCAGTATGGGCTTAGCAAATTCTGGCTGGAGAATTGCGACGTGCCCGTGCGCATCCCGATGGCGGGCCAGGCCGACTCGCTGAATGTCGCGATGGCGACGATCATCACACTGTTCGAAGCGGTGCGCCAGCGCGCAGCATCCGCGTGACAGTATTGCGAGACCGAGCGAGGGTGCGCAGCATCAGTGATGTTTGAGTCGGCGCAGGGTCTCAGCGAGCCGCGCGCGCTTCGCGAGGGCGGAGTTACCCTTGTCGATGGCCTTCAGTTTCGCGAGCGGGATCTTCTTTCCCGGCGGGACGCCGAGCGCCTTGTGCAGGACCCCGGGTTTGCCGATTGCGCCCGCGATCCATTTCGCGGGCCGTTTCGCTTTGGTTGCCCTGCTCATGGCGACTACAACTACATGTGGAAGTGCTCGGACACGATCTTGCCGTTCTTTACCTCGTAAACGCACAGCTCGGACATCGTCATCCGGCTTTGTCCTTTCATCGTGATGTCCAGGCTCATCGTGCAGGCGAAAACACTATCGGTGGCGATCGGGTCGGACACGGTGATCGAATGCACCTTCTCGATCGTCGCCATAAACTTGTGCCCTTTTTCGATGATGGCAGGCAGGCCCTTCGTTTCCTGAGGAAACATCGCGGTCGCCTTCGGCTCCTTGCTGACGGCGTCGTCCGCAAACAATTCCTTTTGGGCAGCCTCGAATTTTCCCTCACGGCAAAACGCGACTAACTTATCGGCAATTTCTTTGGTTTTCATAATTTTATTTAATCGAATCGAGGTTCCCACAGTCGCTCCGTTTTAGAAATGGGTTGTTACCCTACCCGACGCCGCCTTCCCGCCTGATTATGATCAGAAAGCATGAGAAAGTGTGGCGATCGCGCAGGCGCCGCGCATGTCGCCGAGAGGATTTCGCGGGGCGCGCGGGCGATGATCGTCACGCTCTTCAGGAGGTCGGTGAACGCGGACCCAGCGTCTCAGGGCACGGTGGAATCCTGCCGGGGTGACGCCTTCTGGCAGACCGGGCATGTCGCGTCAGCGCGACGCTGCAGAAGCAATTTCACGTGCCGGAGTTCGGCGTCGAGCGCGTGGCGCTCATTGAGCTCCGATTTTATCTTCGCGATCGTGACCGCGTTGATCACGAAGGCCAAAAAATGGATGGTGAGGTTCCAGTAGAAGTAAAACCGGTTGGACGGGTTGACGCCGTTGAAACGATCGGCCAGCCACCATGACAGCGACGCGCCGAAGGCCGTGAGCAGCGCGGGCCAGCGGCCGGCGTGCCACGCGGTGAGGCCGACGGGCAGGGAGTAGAAAACAAAAAAGCCGAGTTCGTAGCCGGTGAAAAAATCGATCCAACCAAGGAGGGCCAGTCCCGCGAACGCTGCGACCAGCACGGTCAGTTTGCGCCGCAGGGAAACGGAGGGAGGCCCGGTTGGGGCGGCTTTAGGTTCGGGGCTGGGGGTCATGTCGGAGCGAGTATGGAGCCGGTCTGGTTCACTGACGCGGCCGGATCAAAATTGTCACTTCGAATTTTTCCGCATCGAAAGCGGAGCGGAGGGCGAGAAGTGCCGCCGTCGCTTATGACTACCGAGCCACTCGGCGAAGCGCAGCGACGAGTTCCGCCGTGCCAGCGGCCATCGTGATGCGCGGGACATAGCCGAGGTCGCGGCGGGCGGCGGTGAGATTGAACCAGTGATCCTTGGCGAGTTCGGCGGCGATGAAGCGCGTCATCGGCGGTTCGCCGCGAAGCGGCAGCGCGCGCCAAACGAGTTCGCACGCGGCGCCGAACGCGGCAGCGGTGGCGAGCGAAACGTGCTTTGTGATCGGCGGCTCGCCGAGTGCGCGGAGGAGATCGTTGATCCAATCCCAGAGGAAGAGGGGCTCGCCGTTGGTGATGAAGTAGGGCCGGCCGCATGCGGCCGGGAGCTGAGAGCCGGAAGAAATAACGCGCTCGGCGCAGAGGTGGGCGTCGACGGCGTTTTCGACGTGGACCATGTCGACGCGATTTTTTCCATCGCCGATGATGCGGAGGCGGCCGGCGCGCGCGCGGGCGAGCACGCGCGGCACGAGGTGCGGATCGCCGACGCCCCAAATCAGGTGCGGGCGGAGCGCGATGGTGCGCAACGTAGCGGAATTGGCGGCGAGGACTTCGCGCTCGGCGATGGCCTTGGTGAGCGGATAGGGGCTGGGGCAAGCGGCCGTGAGCGGGAGCGATTCGTCGGCGTTGGCGAGGTGTTGTCCGTTGTAGACGACGCTCGGCGTGCTCGTGTGAATGAAGCGCGCGACGCCGTGCGCACGGCAGCCGGCAAGGAGGGCGCGCGTGCCGAGGACGTTGGTGCGGAAGAAATCGCCGTAGCGGCCCCAGACGCCGACTTTCGCCGCAGTGTGGAAAACGGTTTCGATCCCCGCGCACGCGGCGGCGACGGCGGTGGCATCGTCGAGCGAGGCGCGGAGGAAGCGCACGCCGCGTTCTTCCAGATCGGGCGCCGGCGTGCGGCCGAGGATCGTCACGCGGCGGCCGTCGTCGAGCAGGCGCGCGACGAGGCGGCGGCCGAGAAAGCCGGTGCCGCCGGTGACGAGGACGGAGGAGGTGCCCACGGCACACACGGAATACACGGAAGAATCCGGGCGGAAGTTATTTCACGCGAGTCGGCGGAAAAGGCACCGTGGAGAAATCGGGAAATGCCAGCAGCGGGGCACCACGAAATACACCAAACACACGAAAAAATACCGCCTCCGTTTCTGATTTTTCGTGTATTCCGCGGTGGCGGGTTAGTGCTTGGGATCGGGCGCGAAGGCCCTGGCTTCGAGCGTGGTGGCCCATTGCGCGAGGGTGAGGCGATGGATTTTCGCATTGTGGCGGACGTCGACGGGAAATTTTTCGCGGAAGAAAAACGTCGCGATGACCGCGGTGTGCGCGTGCGCCAGCGCGAGGGCGCGCAGCTCGCCCGCGAGGACGTAGCCTTCGGCTTCGTCCTTGAGCGCGGTTTCGATCACCATTGCGGGGACTTGCTTGCCGCGCTCGCCGAGGCCGATGAGGGCGCAGCGGGCGGCGCGCGGGTGGCGGCGGAAAACTTGTTCGCACGGCTCAGTGTGCAGCGTGCCGGCGGCAGTCTCGACGCGCTCGGCCTTGCGGCCGCAGAACCAGAGGCGGCCGTCCGCATCGAAGTAACCGCAGTCGCCCATGCGGTGCCAGATGCCGGAGGCGCCGCGGATTTTCGCAAGCTTGGTGGCGTCGGGCAGCAGGTCGTAGGTTTTCGTCACGACCGGGCCGCGCACGACGATCTCGCCGATTTCGCCGGGGCGGTGGTCGCGCACATCGACGATGCCGACGATCGGGCCGTCGGTGATGGTGATGATTTTGATTTCGATTTCGGGCACGGTCCAGCCGACGCACGCACCGCTTACCGACTCGGAATCGATCTCGGTGGAGGAGACGCTCGCGATGGGCAGGGCCTCGGTGGCGCCGTAGGGGCTGTGGAGTTTGCCGCGCGGGAGGAATGCGCGCGAATCCTCCCAGAGCGACGCGGGCACGGCCGCACCGGCGCAGAGCACGCGGCGCAGCGAGGGCAGCGCGATCTTGTTTTGCACGCAGTGGTCGCCGATTTTCCGCCAAAGCGTCGGAGAGCCGAAGGAGTTGGTGACGTTTTCCTGCCGGATCGCCTGGACAATTTTCGCGGGGTCGAGCGCAGCGGGGCGGCGCGGATCGATCTCGGGGATGATGGTCGTCATCCCGAGCGCGGGCCCGAAGAGCGCGAAGATCGGGAGCAGCGGCAGGTCCACTTCGCCGGGCTGGATGCCGTAGGTTTCGCGGATGAGCCGCACCTGCGCGTCGAACATCCCGTGCTCGTAACACACGCCCTTGGGCGAGCCGGTCGAGCCCGACGTAAACAAAATCGCCGCGAGATCGCCTGGGGCGTTGAAGGCCATGGGCGGCTCCTCGGCGGCGGAAGCGGGGCCGACGCGGCCGGTGAGCGAGCCGCTCGCGGCAACGCGGACCTCGACCGAGCGAAACGCCGCGCGGTGAATCCGGCTGAGCAGGCGCGCGAAGAAAATCCCGACCAGCGCGCGAGGTTGCGAACGCCGCACGCACGCGAGGAAATTTTCCCGCCCCATGCCCGGATCGATCACGATGGGCACGGCCCCGAGGCGGAACAGCGCGAAGACCGACGCGAGCAGCGGCAACCCCTGCCGCACCATGACGAGCGTGCGGTCGCCGCAGCGGACGCCGGCCCGCGCGAGGCGTGCGGTCCAGCCGGCGACCTCGGCATCGAGTTCGGCAAAAGTCAGCGTGAGATAGTTGATGTCGCCCGTGCGCGTGCGACCGCGGGGAATTTTCAGCGCCGGCACGGCGGGCTGCGCGGCGGCCATCAGCGCGAGGTGGCGCGCGATGTTGGCGTTGTCCACCGCGGCGGGGCGAGCGGGTTCGGGCATACGAAGGAAATGCGCCATGGTGCCGCCCGATGACAACAAAAACGCCACGTCGGTCAGACGCGGCGGGAAGTTAACGGGGATTTTGAACCGGCGGCCGGCTCAGTAATCGTGCAGCGTAATGAGGCCCCAGAGGATGGTGACCTTGGAACCGGAGGGGCCGTTTTTGCCGATGAGCTTGGAGGTGTCGGTGTCGACCGTGGTGGGCGTCGTCGGTTGGAAGGAGTCGGAGGCGACGGTCACTGCCCCGCCAAGCAGGGTGGTTTCGCGCCCGCCGCTCGAGGTGTTGCGTGTGGCGCAACCAGAGGTGCAGGCAACCAAGGCGAGGACAGCGGTGAGGCGGTGGGTCGGTTTCATGGGGAGCGGGGAGTTGGGACGCTGGGCGGCCGGGAAAAGTTTCGCAAAACTGCGGATCAAGCGGGTTAGAGGCGGACCTTGAGCGCCGGCTCGCGGCGGAGGAGGTCGGCCTGCCAGGGCAGCAAAATCGTCCCGACGTCTTCGGGGCTCCGGGCGATGCGGGCGAGCTGGCCGCGGTTGGCGATGAGGGTGCCCTCGATCTTCAGGCGCCCGGCCACGCGATCGCGGTCGGTGCGGATGCGCTCCTGAAAATCCACCTCGGCCTGGCTGAGCGAGAGATGATTCGGATCCCGGCCGGGACGGCGGGGGAGCGTGCGCGGATCGCGGGCGAGGCCCTCGCGCACGGCGGCGGCGAGCGAGGGAAAAATCCGCTCGTGGCGGCGGCCGAGATGCACTTGGGCGAGGATGGTGGCGTCGGAGTCGCCGGCCTCGGCAGCGTCGGCGATTCGTTGCAGGAGGGTATTGCCGCAGACCTTGAACGGCGGCGTGTCGAGCCGGGCCGCCTGCGCCTCGCGCCAGTGCCACACGGCGTGCAGCACGCAGAGGCCGGGACCGCGCAGGCGCTCGGTGCGGCCGATGCGCCAGTCGTTCTCGGTCGCGGGCGCGAAGCCCTCCAAACCCGCGGCGATCTGCGCGCGGCACTGCTGCTCGAGCCAGTCGAGGCGGCCGAGTTTTTTCAGCTCGCGGGTGAGGATGTCGCGGAGCGCCGGGAGGTGCCAGACATCGAGCGCAGCGTAGTTGAGGAGCTTCGGCGTGATGGGCCGCTGGGACCAGTTCGCCTTCTGGCCGGATTTGTCGACAGCGACGGCGAAGTGCTGCTCCAGCAGCGAGGCGAGGCCGATGCGCTGGCGGCCGAGCAGCTGCGCGGCGAGCATGGTGTCGAAGAGACTGTGCGGCGTGAAGCGGCAGAGATCGTAGAGCAGCCGCATGTCGAAATCGCTGCCGTGCATGATGAGGTGCTTTTTCGCGAGCACCTTCCAGAGCGGCTCCAGTTTCAGGCCGGGCGCGAGCACATCCACGAGGAAGGTCTCACCATCGACCAGAAACTGCAGAAGGCAGACCCGCGTCTTGTAGTGATACATGTTGTCCGCCTCGGTATCGAGCGAGACCTCGTTGACGCGCTCCAGAGCGGCCAGGAGCGGTCCGAGCGAGCCGGGCTGGTCGAGGAGGAGATAGGAAGGCGGACGCGTGGTCACTTTCACGCCGAGCAAACGGCGGAGGCGTGAAGGAAGGAAGCGGGAAATCATGCGTGGGCTAGGCGGGGTTGTTCCATGCGGAAAGGAAAGCATCAATCAGCAAAGGGAGGTCTTCGTGATAGCCGCCCTCAAGCACCGCCGCCGCCGGGATGCCGCGCTGCGTCCGCGCGTCGGCGAGCCAGCGCCCGAGCGTGGCGAAATCCTCGCGCTCCAATGTCATCGAGGTGATCGGATCGCGGGCATAGGCGTCGAAGCCGGCCGACACGAGGATGAGGTCGGGGGCGAAGGCCACGACCGCATCGAGCGATTCACGCAACGCCGCCATGTGATCAGGGCGCGGCGTGTGCGGGGGGACGGGCCAGTTGCGCGTCCGCAGCCCGAGGTCGTGCGTGCCGGTGCCGGGGTAGCCGGGGTGCTGATGGACGGAGGCGAAGAACAGATGCGGCGACGACGCGTGCGCGTGAAGGATGGCCTCCGTGCCGTTGCCGTGATGCGCGTCGAAATCCCACACGGCGACGCGCGCGGCCCCGAGTTGCTTTTGCGCGTAGAGGGCCGCGATCGCGATTTGGTTGAGGTAACAAAAGCCCATCGCCTGCGTGGCCGTCGCGTGGTGGCCGGGCGGGCGCATGAGGGAAAAGACGGGAGATTTTTTGTCCAACGCGTGGGTCGCCGCCTCGATGGCCGCGGCCACCGCGCGGCGCGCATGCGTGCCGATGCCGTCGAAATACGGCGTGTCCGCATCGAAGTCGCGCGCCTGCGCGAGCCGCTTCAGGTGCTCGGGCGTGTGGGCGAGGAGCAGCGCGGCGTCACTCGCCGCGGATTCGGCGGGAATGCGCCACGTCCAGTCGGGATGCGCCTCGCGCAGGTGGGCGACGGAGCGGGTGACGCGCGCCGGCTGTTCGGGGCGCATGGACGAGCCGTAGTCGGCGCAGCGCGGATCGTGGAGGAGGAGCATCGGAGGATGGGTCACGAGAAACACCAAAACGCACAAAAAACCAAGCGCCGGCCGAGCGACCGGAAATTACCCCGCGCCACAGGATTTTCTTTTTGTGACTTTTCGTGTTTTTCGTGGCCATGTTCGGCCCATGAAAGTCGTCGTGCTCTGCTCCGGTGGGATGGATTCGGTGACCGCGCTCCACTGGGCGCGACGCGAGCACGCCGTCGTCGCGGCCGTGAGCTTTGACTACGGGGCGAAGCACAACCACTGCGAAATCCCCTTCGCTGCCGAGCATGTCCGCGCGATCAGCGCACGCCACGAGGTGATCGCGCTCGATTTCGTGAACCGGCTCTTCGCTTCGGATCTGTTGAAAAGCGGCGGCGAGATTCCCGAGGGCCACTATGAGGCGGAAAACATGAGGCAGACCGTGGTGCCCTTTCGGAACGCCATCATGCTCTCGATCGCGTGCGGCTTCGCGGAGAGCGTCGGCGCCGAAGGCCTCGTGATCGCGGCGCACGGCGGCGACCACGCGATCTATCCGGATTGCCGCGAGGAATTCATGCGCGCGATGGGCGACGCGATGCGGCTCGGCACCTACGCCGCCGTGAAACTGCTGCGGCCCTTCATCACGATGAACAAAGGCCAAATCGCCGCCGCAGGCGCGCGCCTCGGCGTGGATTTTTCCCGGACGTGGTCGTGCTACGTCGGCGGTGCGGTCCACTGCGGCAAA
Organism: Opitutaceae bacterium; assembly: GCA_025352845.1. Taxonomy (GTDB): domain Bacteria; phylum Verrucomicrobiota; class Verrucomicrobiia; order Opitutales; family Opitutaceae; genus ER46. Next base: position 14,028 of record JANXSC010000645.1, on the reverse strand, counting down.
TGCGGCACGTGCGTGGAGCGACGCGAGGCGTTTGCTCACGCGGGCCTCGCCGATCCCACGGAGTATGCGTCGGTCGATCCGCTGCCGACCAAACCAACAGGGAACGCTAATCTTCGCTAATCGACGCTGATGCTTTCGATCATTAGCTCTGATTAGCGAAGATTACCGTTCCAGAATCTCATGCTGATTTCCGAAACATTCTATTCGCTGCAGGGCGAGGGCGAGCTGACGGGCGTGCCGTCGGTCTTCGTGCGCACCAGCGGCTGCAACCTGCGCTGCACGTGGTGCGACACGCCCTACGCGTCGTGGAATCCCGAGGGCACGCAGCGCACCGTCGCGGAGATCGTCTCTGCGGTCGAAGTGCATCCGATCGCCCGCCACGTCGTCCTCACCGGCGGGGAGCCGATGATCGCGAAGGATATCCGCCCGCTCGCCGCCGCGCTCCGCGCCACCGACCGCCACATCACGATCGAGACCGCGGCGACCATCGCGCCCGAGGGCATCGCGTGCGATCTCGCGTCGCTTTCGCCCAAGCTCCTCAACTCCGCGCCCGATCCGATCGAGCACGCGGCGTGGCGGAAAAAGCACGAGGCCACGCGCTGGCAGCCCGCCGTCGTGCGCGAATGGATCGACCGCTATCCCTATCAATTTAAGTTCGTGGTCGCGCAGCCGGAGGATGTGGATGAACTTGAGCACATGCTCGCCGCGTTGCAGCGGGAAATCCCCCGCCACAAGGTTCTGCTCATGCCGGAGGCGACCACGCTGGAGAAGATGCGCACCCGCGCCGCGTGGCTCGGCGAACTCTGCAAGGCCCGCGGCTACCGCTACGCGCACCGGCTGCACATCGAACTCTATGGCAACCGACGCGGAACCTGAGTCGGTGCCACCGGTGCCCACCGGCCCGAGCGTGATCACCCCGGGTAATCCGGAGCAGCCGCGCAGGCTCTCCGAAGAACTCGCACTCATCCTGCGCGAGTTCGAGGTGGAGAACGTGACGCTGCGCGAAGTGATCGGCCTGTTGCAGGGGCGGGGTTATCTGCTGCTCGTGATGCTGCTCGCCCTGCCCTTCTGCACGCCGATCCCGCTGCCGGGATTGTCCACGCCGCTCGGGCTCATTGTCGGGATCATCGGTGTGCGGCTGGCGCTGGGACAGAAACCTTGGCTGCCGGCGCGGCTGCTCGACCAGCGGCTGCCCCCGACCGTGTTCGCCAAGGTCTTTGCCTTCACCCAAAAAATCATCCGCGGCTTCGAGCGCCTCCTGCGCCCGCGTTTGCTTTGGCTCACCGCTACCCCGGGGCTGCGGCAGCTTCACGCCATCCCCATCGTGATTTGTGCCGCGTTGCTGCTGCTGCCCCTGCCGATTCCATTCAGCAATACCGTTCCCTCCTGGGGCATTCTGCTGATTTCCGGCGGCCTGCTCGAACGCGATGGCGGGTTCATTGTCGCCGGCCATGTCGCCGCCCTGCTGGCCATCGCCTTTTTCGCCGCGATCGCTATTTTTGGCGTTGAGGCGGTGGACTTTCTGTGGCAGTGGATGCGTTGAAATCAACCCGCCATGAATGCGCCCTCCCCCGCCCTTTCCGAAATCGGCCAGATTGCGATCGTCGTGAGCGATGTCGCCAAGGCCACGGCGTTTTATCGCGATGTGCTCGGGTTGAAATTTCTTTTCCCCGCCGGGCCCAATCTCGCGTTTCTCGCGGCGGGCAGCGTGCGGATCATGCTCACGCAACCGGAGGGCCGCACGGAAGCCGGCAAGAACTCAATCCTGTATTTCAAAGCCTCCGACCTCGCGACAACGCACGCGGCGATTGTCGCGCGCGGTGCCGCGAGCGAACACGGCCCCAGTCTGATCGCCAGGATGCCGGACCACGAACTGTGGATGGCATTCGTGCGCGATCCCGATGGCAATCTCGTCGGGCTCATGAGCGAAGTGCGGAAATGATCCGCGGGCTGCGGCCTGTCATTGCGAGGAGCGTAGAGACGAAGCAATCCAGCTGGATTGCGGCGAGTGCGTCAGCCTCGGCGGCCACGGCGCGCTTCGCGCACCTCACGATGACAAAGGAAGAGAAATAGAGCCCCGCATTATTTCGCGTCGCCGCGAAACGGGTATTTGAATTGTTCGAAATAGCCCTTCGGCACCGGGTGGCCGCCGATGCCATAACCCGAGGGCCACTGATCCTTCGGCAGGTGGTGCGTGCCGAAGAGCCGATCGAAGATCAGAAATGTCGCGGCGGAACTCCCACTTCGCCGGCAGAAAAGCCCGAACTCCGGTTACAACGACCGGGTGATGGGTGGCGTCATGCCAGCCGGTGAATTTGGCAGGAAATTCAGGGCGAGAAAATCCACCACCGAACGGGCGTCGGAGTAAATCGCATCGAATTCCCGTTGCAGCGGGTTGTGGGCGGCGAACTCACCCGCGGTGGGGATCACCGTTTCCACGAGCCCGCGCGAAACGGTGCCGACGGCATTCGCCAACATCGCCGCATCGGCCTCGTTCGCCGCACTCGTCGGGCCGCCGACGGGTCGGAAAAATGCGGCCACCGCCACGACGGCGAGCGCCGCGGCCGCCAGCGGCCCCACGCGCCACGGTTGCCGACGCTCCGCTGCGGCGGCCGCGCTTGGTTGCAGCGCGGCGTTGACCACGCGGCGTTCAAAGCCGACGGAGGGCAACGGTGTCCGCTGCGCCAATGCGCGCGCATCGCGCTGCATCGCGCCATCCAGCGCCGCGCCGGCCGCGAAATACGCGCGGCAATCTGGACACGACTCCGCATGCCGAGGGACACCACCGGCAACCACGCCGCTCCACTGGCGAACAACACGGCAGGCCAAACGAACACGAGACGATGGGATGGTTTTCATAGGTGGGATTCTCCTTCCAGTAAACGATGGCGGGCGCGATGGACGATGACCTTGACGTGGATTTGCGTGAGACTCATCACGCGCGCGATGTCCGCGGTTGACTGCTCCTCGGCGAAGCGCAGCCACAATACCTCAAACTCGCGCGGCGAAAGAATGCGTCGGGCCCGCTCCCACATATTCTGCACGCCGTCCCGCGCCTCCGCGGTGCGCGCGGGCGAGGCCGCTTCGCTCGCGGTGTCTGCGGGCAGCTCGGCCCAGCGCGGGCCGTCGCGGAAATGGTTGAGCGCCGTGCGCCGCGCAATGGTGAGGAGCCAGTTAATCACGGGACGCTCGGGGTCCACGCGGTCGAGATGACGGAGCGCCTTGATGAAGGTCTGTTGAGTGAGATCCTCCGCATCCTCGCGCTGACGCGTCATCTGGTAGAGATAACCGTAAACGCGCCGGTGGTGACGGCCCACGACGGCCGCGCGCGCGCGGTCATCGCCCGCAATCGCGGCGCGCAGCTCTGCGGATTCGTCCGCGCGGGCCGCCCGGTCTGCGGGGGACTCGTCGGACTCGGTCGTAGTCAGCGGCACGGGCGCGCGAGCAATCATCGCTTCTCCGATTCAGCAGCCGGCCGGGGATCGCGCACGCTGACGGCGTAGACCGCCTTGCCGCTCGGATCGTTGGAGTAGGTCACATTGAGAGTGTAGGTGCCGTCGGCGCCGGGGAACTGAATCGGCGCAATGAAAGCGCCGCGGTCGCTCCGCGCCCGGATCATTTCGGACTGGAAGACGAGCGGGGCACCGCCCTGCGCCGGCGTGATCTCGACGCGCTGGTAGCGCGCGCCGCGACCGCCGTTGAGCCGCCAGCCTAGCGTGATCGTCGCGCCGTTCTTGAGCTCGACGTTTTCGATCGTGCGCGAGGCGCTGGCGTTGGCGGACGCGGTGTCCGGTTCGGCCGACGCCACGGAATTCCATTCGGCAACGGTCCGGCCGCTGACGATGAGAGCGGGCTTCGGTGCGGCGGGCTTCTCAGCGGTTTGCTGGAGACTCTTGGCCATCGTGGCCAGGCGAGCACTCGAGTAGGCGAGATCGAGGGTCACGGCGTCACCCGTGCGGGCCACGGTCGTGGCGTTGATAAACTCGGCGAGTTGCTTGTCCGTCGTCTCCGCCAGCGAGAGCGCGGCCGTCATGCCCTGGAGAATCTTGGTGAGTTTTTCCGCGTTCTGGCCCGACGACGCGAGTAGCTCGGCGTGCAGGAAAGTATTCTCGCCACGCTCGCCGAGTGCGATGGACCCGGCGTTCGCGAGTTGGAGCATGCGGGTCTGCGGGGCATTTTGCGGGAAAACGTTTTCCGCGGGCACGACGCTGGCGGCGAAAAGATACGCGCCCTCGGTGCGCGTGGTGAAACGGGCGAGCGGGGAACCGGGAGTCTTCGCGAGCGATGGGGCTGTGCCGCGAATCACGTCACGCGCCTTCAGCAATTGGTCCTTCGACTTGCACACGATCATCACGGGCTCGGGCGGGAACGCGATCATGACGTGGGCTTGATCCTCCGCCTTGGCCTTGGGATCGCTGATCGCATAGGCGGGAAAAGGGAGATCCGTCACCTCGGAAAAGACTTTGGGTTCCGCAATCGTGCCCTGCAGCAAAAGGCTCTCGGCGATTTTGCGGAGTTCGCCCGTGCCCTGCACAATGAGTGCGCCATCGATCGTCTTCGGATCGGGCGAGAGATTGGTGCCGTAGGCCGTGACGGTCCCGATGGTCTTCAGCGTTTTGGCGACATCGATCTTGATCATGTCACCCAATCCGCCGGCCTGCGCCTTCTCGATGGCAGTAACGAGTTCCTGTCCGACCGTGCCGGCCCGCAGGGCGTCAAAATCCAAATTGACGATCCAGCGCGCATCGGCGGAGACATGGGCGGGGTTGAGTGCGGCGTGAGAGGAAACCGCCGCAGTGAGGCCGGCGGCGGAGAAACAGAGGGCACGAAGAAGATTATTCATAGAAGAGAAGTGAGTTGTCTGCCCGGTGATACACCCAAACGCGGGACGAAGTTACAGCGGGTCACGATTCGGCCGACGCGCCAAGCTCGCGCACATGGAAAAGCGCCGCGGCCGCGGCGAGCGCACACACGGTGAAAACAAGGATAAACCCGACCGTGCCCAACGTCGTGGCCACCGAAACAATCCCACTCGCGGGATCGAGGAGATCGCGGACCTGGCGGGTGAGCGAGAGCCGGCTCAACTGCGTGGGGATCTGACCGAGCCCAGCTTCGACCACACCCGCGTAGGCGAGGCCGAGCACGATGTAGCGCGAGGTAATGATCGCGCACAAAAAGCCGAACGCACTCGCAGCCGTGACGAGCAGCACCTGCCCGAGCAGGAGCTGGGGCGCAGCGGCGGCGAGGCCGGAGATGCCACGCAGATGGCCGACCACCAGCACCACGATGAGCGCGAGGAGGAAGTCGATCTGCGCGCAGACCGTGTGCGCGAAAAATTTGAAAACAACAAACGCGGGCCGCGGCAGCGGCCGCGTCAGCACGTAGTCGACCGTGCCTGACTTCATCTCATCGCGCATGGCTCCCGCCCCGGCGATAAAAGCGAGGGCCGGAACCAGAAACGCCACGTAGAAACTCACCAGCCATTTCACGTAGTGGCCCGTGCCACCACTGCGGGCCAAGGCAAATGACAGCAGCGTCAGCACCGCGAGCCCCACGAGCACCATCAGCCAGCGGCCGGGCAGCAGGAAGCGGCGAAACGTGAGCCGCCAAACCCCGCCAAACGCGTGGCGCAAATTCGCGACGACGATCACCGGGGTGGGCGGAGCGGAAAGAATGGGCGGCGAGTTCATCACGAAGACGCCGTCACTGGATCGGTGGCTTTTTCGAGAAACGATGCGGTGGCCTGCACCTCGAACACGCGCACGCCACTTTCGAGCAGGAGGTCGTGGAAATTTCCCTCGCCGTAAAACCGCGCTGGGTCGCTCCAACGCACGTGCAAGATGCCATCCGCCGGAACGACGTCGCAGCCGCGCACGAGTCCGCGGTCGAAAAGGAAACGCGCGAGCCGCTCCGGGGCGTCGCAGCGAAACGTCGCCGCCTCCGGCCAGCGCGCACGGGCCTCGGCGGAAGCCGCCTCGTTCAAGGAGCGCGGGATGCGCCCCCAACGCAGCAGGATAAAATCGGCGCACAGCGCCTCCAGATCGTGGAGGATGTGGCTGGAGATGAGAATGCTCACGCCCCCGGCGGCGAGTTCGCGGAGGACTTGGGCGACATCCTCGCGGCCCATCGGATCGAGGCCGTTCATCGGCTCGTCGAGAATCACCAGCCGGGGATCGTGGAGCAGGCACTGCGCGAGTTTCACGCGCTGCTTCATGCCTTTCGAGTAGGCCGTCACGCGTTTTTTCCAGTGCTCCGGGCCGAGCTTCACACGCACGAGCGCCATGCGGGCGCGCGCATCGGCGTCAGACGCCGAGAGCCCGGAGATCATGCCAAGGCCCGTGAGCCACTCCAGCGGGCGCAGGCCGGCGGGCACGGTTTCACTCTCCGGACAGTAGGCGAGCCGCGCGTGGACACTCGGGTTATTCCACGGCTCCTCGCCGAACACCGTGAGCCGACCCGAGCTCGGGCGAATCTGGCCGAGCAGCAGGCGGAAGAGCGTGGTTTTGCCCGCGCCATTAGGACCTACGATGCCGGTGATGCCGGGGCGAATCGTGAACGAGACGTTATTCAACCCGAGAATCATCCCGTAGAACCGGCTGACGCTTTCAGCTTGGATGATGGCGTTCACGATTTGAGTAGCACGGGCGTCTCGCCCGTGATTTCCGTCCGCACACGGGCGAGACGCCCGAGCCACGCCCAGCTAACGTTCCTACAATACGCTTGGACGATGGCGTTCATTCGGCTCGAAGCCGGCGCAGGAACACAAACGAAGAGCCGACGACAAAAACGCCCAGCGCCGCCAGCGCGCCGCCAAAATCGGTGGCCTCGGCTTTTTTCCCGGCGGTGGCGAGATTGCTGGTGAACCGTTGGTCGAACACCGGCAGCTGCGCGCTCGCCGTGGCGAGGACATCGTCCAATCGGAAAACTTCCTGCCGCACCTCGCCGAGGTCGTGCGCGAAACTCATCCGCGTGATCCACGTCGGGGCGCGGGGGTTCGTCGCCATCACGCCGAAGACCGCCCACAGGCAAATCCAGATCACGACGGTGAGGCGGGCGTTGCGGCCGAGCGCCGACACGCCCAGCGCGATCGCCGAGAGCGTGACGAGCGCGATGCCATTGAAGGACAGCGCGCGCAGCAGCGGCCCGGACGAATACACCACAAAATCGCGATCCGTCGCGAACAACATGCTCAGAATCCAACCGAGCAACAAAGGCCCGGTCCACACGAGCAGCAGCACGCCGACGATGGTGCCAAATTTTCCGATGAGGTAATCGGCCGAGGTGAGTGGCCGGGAGAGATAAACGATGAGCGCATTGCTCGCGCGATCGCGCGTGATGAGGCCCGGCACCAGCGTGGTCAGCGCGAGGAGACTGAGCCAGAGGCCGAGAAACGAGTGCGCCCAAAACAGCAGCGTGAAGACGCCGCGCACACAGATGTCGGGATAAAGCGTCACGACTCCGCCAATCGCCGCGACAATCGCCTCGGCTCGCGGACCAAAGCGAACCGCGAGCGTCTCCAGCCAACCGCCACTCGCGATCGACTGGCTGAACACAAAGCCGCCCACGGCAATCATCGCGCCGGCGGTCCACGCGAGCGCCAGCAACACGCGGAAGAAACGCGTGCGCCAAAGCTGCCGCAGTCCGGCGGTGGCAATCACCCGCCGGCGATAGCCCACGCCGTGCGGTTCCTCGCGCCAGCGGCTCAGATCAAGCGTTCGGCTGGCTTCCATGGCTTTCGGAAATGGATTTGATGAACAATTCGTGGAGCGCGTCCGGGTTCGCCACGATCTCGGCCGGCGGCAGGCGGTGCGCGCGCATCAGCTGGAGAATCCACTCGATCGAGTCGGAGGCGGATTCGACGCGGAGCTTGCCGTTGGACAACGCGGTCACTTTCACGCCGGTGGATTCAAGGACCGTCACGAAGCGCTCCCGCTCGGCCGCAGGCGCGATTTCGACCACGCGGCGGTGGCGGTTTTTCAAATTAGCGATCGTGTCGTGCTCCAGCAACCGCCCGTGACCGATGATAATCACCCGGTCGCAGACCCGCTCGATGTCGCGCAACAAGTGCGAGCACATCACGACGCTGATCCCAAGGTCGCGCCACAGGGAACCGATGAGCGTGAGGATGTGTTCGCGCCCCGACGGATCGAGGCCGTTGGTCGGCTCGTCGAGAAACACCACCTGCGGATCATGCACGAGCGCCTGCGCGAGCTTCACGCGTTGGCGCATGCCCGTGGAATAGGCGTCCACCGGCCGGTAGCGCTCCTGCCCCATCCCGACGAGATCGAGAATCTCGTGCGTGCGCTGGCGCGCGAGCCGCATCGGCATGCCGGAAAGTTGGCCGCAGTAGGTCACATATTCGCAACCGGCCATGCCCGCGATGTGACAGTCGCGCTCCGGGCTGTAACCGACTTTTTCCCGCGAGGCCCGCTGCTGCACCCGCGTGTCGCGCCCCAACACGCGGGCCGTGCCGGCGGTGGGCGTTTCCAGATTGAGCAGACACTTGATGAAGGTGCTTTTGCCCGCGCCGTTGGGTCCGAGGAGTCCGATGGTGCCGGGCGGCACGCGCACCGTGACATCCGCGAGCGCCCGCTGCGTCCCGTAGGTTTTGCCCAGCCGGTCAGTCTCGATGATGAAATCGGATTCGGCCCGGCCCGGGAGCCGGGGCGGAAGGGAAGCTGGTTCGGTCGGGTGCAAAATGCGGCGCGGACAATACACAGCCGGACCATCTGGGGTTACAAGTTTCTCTCGCCAGGCTGGAAGACAGAAAATTTTCGTGGCTTCCCATCCCGCCGCGGGCAGGCTCCGCCCCTCGTGACACCCGCGGATTTCATCGATCGGCACCCCGGCGAACTGCTGAGCCGGCTGCAACAACTCGTCGGCGTCTCCACCGTCAACCCACCCGGCGAAAACTACGGCCCGATCACGGCGTGGCTCGTGCATGAGCTCGAGGCGCTCGGCCTGCGGACGAAGCGCTACGCGATCCCGGCGACGCTCTTGAAAAAATCGCTGCCGCCCGAGCAGCGCGGCTTTCCGCGCTACAACGTCCTCGGCAAACTCGCCGTGCCGGGCGCGCGGAAGACGATCCACTTCAACGCGCACTACGACGTCGTGCCCGTGTCCGGAAAATGGAAACACGGCAGCGCGTTCAGCGGCACGATCGACCGTGGGTGGATTTTCGGCCGCGGCTCAGCCGACATGAAGGGATCCATCGCCAGCTTGCTGATGGCCGTCCGCGCCCTGCGCGCGGCCAAGGTGACGCCGAGGCTGAACCTTGAAATCTCCTTCACCGCAGACGAAGAAACCGATTCAGCGCTCGGCACCGGCTGGCTCGTCACGCACGCCCCGATCCGCCCTGACTATGCGGTCGTAATGGAAGGCGGTGAAGGCCGCCATGTGTGTTGCGGCCACAACGGCACTCTCTGGCTCGAAGTGATCGTTCACGGACGCGCCGCGCACGGCTCGCTCCCGCACAAGGGCATCAACGCGCTGGAGAAAATGGCCGCGCTCGTGCGAGCGTTCGACACCTACAAGCGCACCCTCGCCGCCCGCCCGTGGAAAACGCCCGAGGGAAAATTCCACCGGCCCACCTTGAACCTCGGCGGCGTCTTCCACTGCGGCGAGGGCGCGAAGATCAACACCGTGCCGGCTTACGCGAGCTTCACCATCGACCGCCGCGTGCTGCCAGTCGAGAGCCATGCGGCGGCGGAGCGCGAGCTGCGGGCGTTCCTCGCCGCCGCCGCGCGCGAGATTCCGCAGTGCAAAATCACCGTGCGGAAAATCTCGGAAAACTACCCGAGCTTTTCGGAACCGACGCACCCGATCTTCAAGGCGATGGCCAACTGCGTCACCCACGTCCGGAAGGAGAAGACCCGCTTCAATGTCTCGACCGGGTTCAACGACATGCACTTTTTCTCCCATCACCTGAAAATTCCCACGGTTGGCTACGGTCCCGGCGGCGAGGATTACCACGGCGTGAACGAGCGCGCGAAGGTGAAAGAGCTGCTCGCCAGTGCGAAAATCTACGCCGAGCTGCTGGCGACGTTCGGCGGGTAACACCCTACCCAATCAGCCCCGGGCGAATCTTGTTCTCCGGCCCCGCGGCAGGCAGCACCACGGTGAATGTCGTGCCCCGGCCCGCCTCCGACTGCACGTCGATGGTGCCGGCGTGTTTCTTGACCATGGCATAAACCGTAGCGAGGCCGAGGCCTGTGCCCCTGGCCTTGGTGGTGAAAAACGGCTCCCAGATGCGCGGCAGCACTTCGGCCGGGATGCCGCCGCCCGTGTCAGTGATCGTGATGCAAACGACCGTGCCCGAAATCGGCGAGCTTGCCGCAGAGCCCTGCCAGCCATCGGAGTTCCGCGCCACCACCCGCAATTTGCCACCTCCCGGCATCGCCTGCACGGCGTTGACCGCAAGATTGGAAACAACCTGATCGATCTGCACCGGGTCGGCCTCCACTGCCGCAAGATCCGGCGCGAGCTCCAGGATCAGCTCGACCGGCCCGTGCTGCACCGCGCCTCGCACCGCCACTTCGATCAGCGGCCCGAGGGCAATGCGCTGTTTCTTGGGCTCGGCGCCGCGGGCAAAGGCGAGCAGGTTGCGGGAAAGATCGGACGCGCGCTGGGCTGCCACCTCGATCTCCGCGAGGCGCTGGTCCATGGCCGGGGAGAGTTCTTTTCGGGCCCGGATTCCGGCGGCGTTGCACACCACAACCGTGAGGATGTTGCCGAAGTCGTGGGCCACGCCGCCCGCCAGCATCCCGAGCGATTCCAAGCGTTCGGCGCGCGCCGCGCGCTCGCGTTCCTCGGCCCGCACGCGCTCGGCCGTCCGGCGCTCCGTGATGTCGGTGAAGACGCCGAAGATGCCGATGGGGTGGCCTTGCTCGTCGCGAATGATGTCGGCGCGGACAAATGCCGGCACGATGCGACCCGCCCGGGTCTGGATTTCCGTCTCTCCATGCCACGAGCGGCCGGCCCGGATGCTCTGGTGGATTTCGGCGGCCACTGTCTTGTCGGCAAACAACGCGGCGGGTTCCTCGACGGCGTTGAGTTCCTCGACCGTGTAGCCGAAAAGTTCGAGGTGCGCTCGGTTGTGGTAGAGGGAGTTTGATTCCATGTCGCCGATGCCGATGGCATCGCTCGCGCTTTCCACCGCCTGGCTGATGCACGTGAGCCTGAGGCTGGCGGACGCGAGCGCGCGGGCGGAATCGTCCCGCTCCCGGCTGGCCCGACCGCGCCGCCGCTCGGTGAAGAGCCAGAGTGCGGCCAGCACGGCGGTCAGCAGCCAAGGGAGGAATTGCAACGGTTCCAGCATTCGGGATCCCGTGAATGCTGCGGGGTTGCAGGGCAGGCGCAAGTGCCCGACGCGGCGACTGAATTCTCCCTTGTTTCACTTCCGCACGCGGGGCAACGTCGCACCCCTCGCACTTCTTTCACCGCCATGAAAATCAACGCCACCCTCACCCCGCAGAAGCTGCGGAAGAAAACCGCGCGCGTCTTCGAACTCGCCGGCCAGAAAATCCGCGCGATTGATGCCGCGTGGGATCCGTCAAAGGGCACGCCGGTGTTCACGTGGAAGGGCAAATACACGTCGCGGGGTTGGACCGAGTGGACGCAGGGTTTTCAATTCGGCATGGCGTTCCTCCACTTCGACGCCACCGGCGACGAGGCGATGCTCAAACTCGGCCGCGCGAAGACGCTGAAATACATGGCGTCGCACGTCTCGCACGTCGGCGTGCACGACCACGGCTTCAACAACGTCTCGACCTACGGTAATCTCCGCCGGCTCATCCTCGAAGGGAAAATCGCGAAGGACCAAGGCGAACTCGACTACACCGAGATCGCGTTGAAGGCATCGGGCGCCGTGCAGGCGGCGCGCCACGTGAAGACCGCCTATGCACAGCCGTGGTCGCCTACCGGCAGCGGCTCGGGCGTCGCGCCGAGCGGCTACGTCTATTCGTTCAACGGCCCGCAGTCGCTCTTCGCCGACACGATCCGCTCGATGCGCTCGCTCGTCGTCGCGCACCAGCTCGGCCACGTGCTGATGGGCGAAGGCGACAAGCCGATCAATTTGCTGCACCGCGCCGTCGAGCACGCCGCGACCACCGCGCGCTTCAATGTTTTCTTCGGCACCGGCCGCGACAGCTACGATGTGCGCGGCCGCGTCGCGCACGAGAGCGTGTTCAACCGCAACGACGGCCAGTTCCGCTGCCCCAGTTCGCAGCAGGGCTATTCGCCGTTCACGACGTGGACGCGCGGCGCCGCGTGGATCATCTGCGGCTACGCGGAGCAGCTCGAGTTCCTCGACACGGTTAAGGGGTCCGACCTCGACGCCGTCGGCGGACGTCGCGCCGTGACCGATTTGTTTTTGGAAACCGCCCGAGCCACGAGCGACTACTACATCGACGGCTACTCGGCGAAAGACGGCGTGCCGTATTGGGATTCGATGGCGCTCAACAGTCACAAGCTCGGCGACTACACCAAGAAGAACGCCGATCCCTTCAACGCCCACGAACCCGTCGACAGCTCCGCCGCGGCAATCGCAGCGCAGGGTTTCCTGCGCCTCGGCACCTATCTCGCCGCGAAAGGCGAAACCGCCGCGGGCAAAAAATATTTTCAAGCCGGTCTCACGATCGCTGACACGCTCTTCGACGAGCCGTATCTCTCCGCCGACAAGAAACACCAAGGCCTGCTGCTGCACAGCGTCTATCACCGTCCGAATGGTTGGGACCATGTGCCCAAGGGCCGCAGCGTCCCGTGTGGCGAAGCCTGCATGTGGGGCGACTATCACGCCGTCGAACTCGGCCTGCTGATCCAGCGGCTCGCCCAGGGGAAATACTACACGTTTTTCTGAGCGCACGGCGCGGCGGACGAACGCCGCCCGTGCTACCAAAGCACGCGCACGCCGCCCCACTTCGCGATGGCCGCGTCTTTCGAGACGAGCGTCAATCCGTGCTCCAGCGCCGTCGCCACAATCAACCGATCCGCGGGGTCGTGGTGCGCCCAGCCAGCATCAGCGGAGTGCAACGCGACACCGCTCGAAATCGGCAGCACCGTCACTGTTGCGAGCGCCTGAGCGAACCAGACTTGGGGCGCGCCCGGCACCGCCACCCGGCCACGCGCCATCAGCATCGCCGTCTCCCACAGGCTGATGTCGGCGATGGCGTGCTCCGCCGGCACGGTGGCGGCGAGCAGCGCGCGGGCCTTGCGCGAAAGCTGCGCGTCGTTGTTGGCCGCCCAAATCCACGCGTGGGTGTCCCAGAGATATTTCACCGTTGCGCCTCCCACGCCTCGCCGATCGGCGCGGTCGTGAGCCGCGAGGAATCCATCAGCCCGGCGCAACAACCGAGCAGGCCGTGCACGGGCTTTTCCTTCGCAAAGACAAACGTCTCCCGCCGCGCCTGCACGTGGATCGCGACGCCCTTCGACGCCAGCCGGCGCATGCGGCCAAATTCACGGTGAAACGTGCGCAGGGTGGTTTTCATGACTGACAATTTGTCAGACAAACTCCGCTGCCGTCAAGCCGGGCTTGCGCCGCCCGTTCCCGCGGCTTCCCTGATAGCCGCGATGCCCGCCGCCCGTCTCAACCTCTACGATCTCACCCGTCCCGAGCTGCGGGCGCTTTTCTCGCGCTGGGATTTTTCGCCGGTGCATGCGGCGGCGCTGTGGAATTATCTCTACCTACGGCTCGCGGATTCGTTTTCCACCACCGCGATGCCGGGCCTGCCGCCGAAAGTCCGCGCGCGTCTCCTCGCTGAGACGACCATTGGCTTGCTGCCCACGGCGCTCGAAACGGATTCGTCCGACGGCTTCACGCGCAAATATCTGCTCGCCCTCGCCGACGGCGAAAAGATCGAGACCGTGCTCATGCGTTTCACCGGTCGCGTGACCGCGTGCATCAGCTCGCAGGTGGGTTGCGCCATGGGCTGCGTGTTTTGTGCGACCGGCCAGATGGGCTACACGCGCCACCTCACGCCCGGTGAGATCGTCGCGCAGGCCGTGCATGTCGCCCGCGCCCTGCGTGTA
>JANXSC010000618.1 GCA_025352845.1 Opitutaceae bacterium | reverse complement strand
TTCGCTCAACCGCACCGCCTGCCGCCGCACGCCCGCGTGCGAATCGTCGAGCGCGCGCCGCACGACCGTCGGCGTCAGCGTTCCTAGGATGTGCAGGCACCAGAGCGCCTGCACGCGCGACTCGGCGTGTGCGGCCGCGGCGGCAAGTTTCTCCAGCAACGCCGTGGCCTCGGCCGGCTGGCGCCAGATCAACTGTTGCTGCGCGAGATCGCGCACGACACCGCTCGGGCTCTCCAGTGCGGCGACCAATCCCGCCGTCGTCGCGCGGCTGAGATTCGACACGCTGCGCAAGGCTGCGCCCTTCTGCCGCACGCGGTAGATGCGTCCCTGCTCCGACCCCGCGCGCAGATCGCCGAGCTGTTTCTGCCACGCCTCGGGAATCCACTGCGGGTGCTCGATCACGAGCCGATACATGTCGGCGATGTAGAGCGCCCCATCGGGGCCGGCCCGCGCGGCGGTGAAACGCGACCAGTTGTCCGCCGACGCAAAAAATTCCGACTCCCGCTCCGTCGCGGCGCGCTCGCCGACAAACGTCGCGCCCACCGGCCGCACGATCTCGCGATGCACGAGGTTGTGCACGGGCTCACACACGAAAATATTGCCGGCGAAGTCCGCCCCGAGAAAATCATCGCGATAGATCGCCGGGTTGCACGCCGAGGTGAAGTGGTTGAAGCCGTGCGGATCGTTGAAGCGCGCGAAGGTCTCGCTCGCGGGAAACACGCGCGCCGCGCCCGGACTCGCGCCGAGCGTCACGATGGCGTTGGGCGGCACGAGGTGCGGGTTGCGCCGGAGGTAGTGCTCCTCGAGCGCGTAGTGCCAGAGCGGGTTGGAGTTGTTGCCGCCGAACCAATTTCCCCAGTCGTCGCGGCTGCGGCCGAACTGCGAGCCGCCCATCAGCATTTCGATGCCGCCATCGTCGGGCGCGATCCGGAAATCGCGGCGGCCGACCTCCAGCGTGCGCTCGGTTTTGGTCGAGGTGATTTTCCCGCCGCTCTCGCCGTTGGCGAGGTGCACCCAGCCGTCGAGCGACCACTGCAGGCCATTCGTGAGATGCTGCTCGTTACCCTCGGCGAGTCCGCGATACAGCACCGTCGTGCGGTCCGCGCGGCCGTCGCCATCGGTGTCCTGCAAAAATAAGATGTTCGGCACCGAGGTCACGATCACGCCGTCGCGCCACGGCATCACGGAGGTCGGCGATTTCAGGCCATCGGCAAACAGCGTCGCCTTGTCGTAGCGGCCGTCGCCGCGCGTGGACTCCAAAAATTTTATCCGACCTCCCGGCTGGCCGCGGCCGTCGAGACCCTTGGGATAGTCGGCCATCTCGACGACCCAGAGCCGCCCGTCCGCGCCCCACGCGAAATCGATCGGGTCCTGCACGAGCGGTTCAGCGGCGACGAGTTCGACCTCGAAACCCGCGGGCACCTTGATGGCGGCGAGCGATTGTGCCGGGCCGCGCGGTTTCGGCAGCACGACTTTTTCCGGTGGCGGCACTTCCTTGTAGGCGAGGAGTGAGGCGGGCGCGCCCGCCCCCAGCGCGAGCAATCCCAGAAAGACGCAGCGCCAAAATAATTTCACGGCCGGTCCAGGCTCGCATCGCCGTTTGATTTCAAAAAATCCGCGGGCAACAGCTCATGCACCGTGCGCACGATCCGATCCTCGGTGTCTTCGGCGAGCCGCGTCGGAAAACCGTAGTAATCCATCGCCGCATCGACCTCGTAGCCGCCTTCCCGCCACACCTGCCGCGACGGGATGTAGCATGGCACGTGGTTGGAGTAGGCGTTCACCCACAGACGCGACACCCCGAGCTCGCGCTTCAGCCGCAGCGCGTAGTCGGCCACGACCTCGCCGCCGAGAAACACCATCGCCAGCTCGCCGCCAAACGCCCACGCCTGCACCGGATAGCTCACGGCCGACGGCAACGGCCGGCCCGCGTCAAGCGTCCGCAGAAATTGCGCGGCGGCGTAGGCGACGTTGGGTTTGCCCTTGAGCCGATCTTCCAACTCCACGCGCGGCACCGTGCGCGCGAGCGGCAACTCGATGCGGCGAAACTGCGCCGACGTCACGCGGCCGAGCGGGCGCATCTCGCCGCGGAAGAGTCGCGCGACTTCGTCGGCCACGGTCTTCCCGTGCGTCGCCACCTCGGGCAGACCGCGCGGCTGCGGATCGGAGTCGGCACCGCAACCGATGGCCACGAGCGCAACGGCGCCCACATGTGCGTCCTCGATTCGCTTCGCGGCATCGCCCGCCCAGTCGGGATGCACGAGGTTGTCGCCGCCCTTCAGCGTCGTGCAGTGGCACGCGTAGTTGACGAGGACAGCGCGCACGCCACCGCGCTCGTCGACCGCGCGCAGCACGGGCAGCGCGTGGTCCACCGGGCCGCCGGGCGTGGCCTTGTAGCCGGTGTGTTTGCCCTCGGTGAAGAGGCGGCGGTTGACCGCAAAACTCGCCGTGCCCTGCGCCCACGCCAGCCGCGCCGGCTTGCGATCCGCGAGCGCGGCGAGCGCGACGGCGATCAGTTTTTCGCGCAGCATCGCGGCGTAGCGATCGATCCGCGCCGTCGTCTCCGCCGGCAGATCGCGTGAGAACATGAACGGAATTGTGCCCGCGATCGCCGGCCCCGTGTGCTGGTGCGTGGCGCACACCGCGATGCGCTCGCGTGGAATCGGATAACGCGCGCGAATCGCCGCCGCCACCGCGTCGCTGATTGTTTCACTCACGGCAATTACCTCGGCCGTGATGATCACGACCGGGCCCTCCGCATCCGAACCGATCGCGAGAGCTCGCGCGGTCAGCGGCATCTCGACGCGCTGCGCCTCGGTAATCCGCTGCTGGTAGCCGGCGAGCTGAATCGGAAGCTCCGGCGTGATGTCGATCCGCGCGACGCCGACGGCGACCATCGCATCCGCGGCCCGCAATCCAGCGGCAGACGCGAAGGCCAGCAGCAACCCGACGACGATGCGACGCGCGTTCACCGTTTGGCGCGCTTGCGCTTCTCCAGCGGCGGCTGCCACAACTCAATGCGGTTGCCCTCGCCATCTTTGATCCAGCCAAATTTCCCGAATTCTGAACTCTGTGGTTTCGGATCCACCCAGACGCCTTCCTTCTTCAGCGCCGCGAGCACCTGCTTCAGGTTGGCCACGCGATAGTTGATCATGAAAGTCTGCCGGCCCGGGCCGAAATATTCCGTGTCGGCCTCGAATGCGCTCCACACCGTGCCGCCTTTTTTCTTCGGCTGCTTCACGTCGCGCCATTCGAATACCATGCCGCCCCAGTTCGGGTCGAGCGGCAGGCCGAGGTGTATCTTATACCAAGCCTGAAGCTTCTTCGTGTTTTTCGCCTTGAAAAAAACGCCGCCGATGCCGGTCACCCGCTGTTTTGTTTTTTTCATAATGGGGAAATTCCTAGAAAAACATCGCCTCGCTGAGCGCGCTCTCCGCAGGCAGCAGGCTCACGGCCGCCGCCAGCCGCGTGCGCCCCGACCCAAGGTCCGCCTCGAAGAGCGCGTGGCCCGTCATGAGATCGCCGCTCCAGCGAAACGCCCGCGCGGGTGCCGCAAACTGAAAACTCACCGCAAGGCTCCCGCTCTCGCCGCGAGGCAGCGCCGCGAGTTTGGCCTCGAAGGCATCCGAGCGCGCGCCACAGGCGGCCAGCCGCCGGCGCAGCCACGCGAGCAGCACCCGCCCCTCCGCCGCGAGCGACGCCTCGTGCGTCACCGTCACGGTCTGCAGGCCGTCGACCAGCGTCGCCGGTGCGTAGGCGGCGAGAAATTGCCCGATGGTCTGCCGCACCGGCAGCAGCCGGCAGTAAACCAGATCGCGGATCGCGCTCGGGTTGGGCCACGTATAGCCGAGCGCATCCGCCGGCTCGATCGCGCTGTCGATCAACACGCGTTTGGCGCGGCCGAGGAGGTAACGGTAGTCGGCGAGCTTGCCAGTGGCCGAGAAGCGGTGCGCCCAATAGTAGAGCGGCAGATCGGTGGAGAGGCAGATCGACGCCTGATTTTCGAGGAAGGGCCGCGCGCTGCGCGAGTAGCTCAGCAGCACGAACTCGACGCAGCGCTTGTCGGCCTTCGATTTGCCGAGGAAGCACTCCCCGAAAATCTTCGCGCGCATCACCGGCTCCGGCACATCGGCGTGGAGCGGACAGAGCACGACAATGCGGCTCGGCGTGCGGCGCGAAAAGTTCACCACGATCTCGAACTGCTGTGCGGCATCCTCGGGCGTGGTGTTCAACCCGAGGTGGAGCACGAAGTTGACCTGCGTGGCCTTCGCATCGTCGGCCTCGAGCGCGGGCCGGCCGTCGGCGGCGTTCTCGGTCCACATCTGCGCGAGGCTCTTCGAGATCGCGCCGACGGGCACTTCGATTCCGGGCAGGGCGTCAAAAATGGCAGGCATCGTTTTCTAAAATTCCAAATCCCAGAATTCCAAAAGCCAAAGAAATCTCAGCGGAGAAATCTCAACCAGCGGTTTGAGTCTCGGGATTTTTTTGGCGTTTGGCTTTTGGCGTTTGAGATTTACCGCGGGCAGCGCGCGGTCAGGGCTGACGCCAAGTATGGTGCTGTTTCGCCAGCAGGGCGTCGGAACTGGGCGGGCCCCACGAGCCGGCGGGATAACTGTCCATGCCCGTGCGGCCCACGCTGCGCCAGTAGTCGAGCACGGGCGTGCAGAGTTTCCACGAGGCCTCGGCTTCGTCGCCGCGGATGAAGAGCGTGCCGTCGCCGATCATCGCATCGAGCACGAGGCGCTCGTAGGCCTCGGCGGTGTTGGAGCCGAAGGTCGTCGCGTAACGGAAACTCATCTTCACCGGCTGCGTGCGCGTCTCGAGGCCGGGCACCTTGGTGTTCAGGATGAGGCTGAGGCCCTCGTCGGGCTGGATTTGAAAAGAAAGCGTGTTGGCCGCGAGGTCGAAGCGCGCCGTTTCCCCCGCGAACAAGGTCCCCGGCGGCCGGCGGAAATTAATCGCGATCTCGGAAACGCGGCGGGCCATGCGCTTGCCGGAGCGCAGGTAGAACGGCACGCCCTGCCAGCGCCAGTTGTTGATCGAGAGCCGCATCGCGGCGTAGGTCTCGATGTTGGACTGCGGCGCGATGCCCTCCTCTTCCAGGTAACTTGGCACGGCCTTGCCGGCCATCATGCCGGCGGCGTATTGCGCGCGCGCGACATCACCCGCCGGACCGATCGTCAGCGGCTGGATGGCCTTGAGCACTTTCACCTTTTCGTCGCGGATTGCCTCGGCATCGAGCGAGCCGGGCGGCTCCATCGCGGTGAGCGCGAGGAGCTGCATGGTGTGATTCTGAATCATGTCGCGCAGGCAGCCGCTCTGCTCGTAGTAGCCGCCGCGCGTGCCGACGCCGACCTCCTCCGCCACCGTGATCTGCACGCTGTCGATGAAATTCCGGTTCCACAGCGGTTCGAAAATCGCGTTGGCGAAACGCTGCACCAACAGATCCTGCACGGTTTCCTTCCCGAGGTAGTGATCGATGCGGTAAACCTGATGCTCGGCGAACACCGTGCGGATCGTGCCGTTGAGCTCGCGCGCCGAGGTGAGATCCTTGCCGAACGGTTTCTCGATGATCACCTTCGAGTGCTGCGGCGAACCGAGGTGTTTGGCGGCGAGCCCGCTCGCGCCGAGGTTCAGCAAAATCGGTGCGAAGACCGACGGGGGCGTTGAAATATAAAACAGCCGCTGCACGTCGCGCCCGAGCTTCGTTTCGATCGCGTCGATGTGCGCGGCAAGTTTGTCGAAGGCCGCCCGCTCGTCGTAACCGCCCGCGACGTAGCTCGTGTGCGCGCCGATGCGATCCCAGACATCGGCCTTCAGTTCACGCCGGGAAAATTCCTTGATCGCATCGCCGGCGAGGCTGCGAA
>JANXSC010000597.1 GCA_025352845.1 Opitutaceae bacterium | reverse complement strand
GGCGGCGGCTGCGCGCGACGGAGCGGTGAGGCTGAGCAGACTGCTCAGAACGAGAAGGAGAGCGGAGGATTTCATGAAAGGTGGAGAGAGGGCGTGGCGAATGACGTGCCGGCAACCCGGGCGAGACAGCCGAAGGCGAGGCCGCACGCGGATAATTTCATCACAGGATGGGAGACATGTTATGTGCACGCCGGCTTTCGGGTTTCAGAACCGGCCGTTGACGCCGACCGTCACCGAGGTGCCGGGGATGTTGGTGCTAAACATCTGGTCGCGAATCCCTCGATAGAACACTTCCGGTTCATTGAAGAGGTTCGCGACATCGAGGGAAAGTGAGACGGCCGGACGCACCTGATAAGAGAGACCGAGGTTCACGAGCGTGCGTTTCAGCCGGTAGAGATTTCGACCGAGGCTCGCGGCCGTGAAGCTCGTGATGTAGTCGCCCGTGTAGTTGGCGCCGAGCCGCGCGCCGAAGCCGCGGTAACGCCACGAGAGACTGACATTGCCCGTCTTGGGAATGAAGCCGGGGACTTGGTTGGTGCTGCGTTCCACGGCGCCGCCAAAATTCCCGTGGGTGTCGATCACTGTGTAATTGGCCGAGGCGCCGAGCCCCTTGAGCAAGCCGGGGAGAAACGTGAACTGCTGCTGATAACTGAATTCCCAGCCCTGCACGATCGCGGTGCCGGCGTTGGCCGTCGTCAGCCTGGTGAAGCCGCCATACTCGCCGTTGAAGCCGTTGTTGGTGCCGGTGGGAATGACGCCGGAGTTAGTGCCCGAGACGATGTAGTCCTTGATCGTTTTGTGGAACCAACTGGCGGAAAAGTTGCCCACCGGTTCAAAATAATAGTCGAGCGTGGCGTCCCAGTTTGCGGCGGTTTGGGGCAGCAGGCTGGAATTGTTGACGCTTAGGGTCTGGTTGGCCTCGTTGACCGTTTCGTTGGGCCGCAGGTTGGAAAGCGGCGGGCGGCCAAAGCCCGTGGACCAACTCAAGCGCGCTTTCACGTTCGGCGTGATATCGCGATACACGTGGATGCTGGGAAACGATTTCGTGTATTTTCCCTTCAGGTCGCGCCGCGTGCCCTCGTAGTCGCTGCGGGCGGCGCCGAACGGATCGGCCACCTGCTGGGCGGCCGTGCTGCCGTTGCGCACGCGCACGTAGCCGGAACTTTCGGTTTCCGTTTTTTCGGTGCGCACGCCCGCGAGGAAGCCATTGTCGCCCACCTTGCCCTGGGTCATGACGTAGCCCGCCGTGATCGACTCGCGCAGATCGGAGAAGCCGACATACCGGTTTTGCGCGAAGAAATAGCCGTCCTCCCGCCACAGTGATGGCGTGACCGGCACGCGCTCGTTGATGAACGTCGAGGCTTCCCATTGTGGGATGTGGCGGCCGGTCTTGCACTCGTCAAACGTGAGAATCGACGGGTCGGCCGGCAGCGCGGAGGTGCCGATGTAATTCCAGCGACGCCCACGGTTGTCATCGGTCGCCGAATTTTCGCGCCAAACAAAGCCAGCCTTGAGATCGACTTTCGCGGCAACCGGCAACGTGTAGCGCGCGTTGGCGTGGAGTTCTTTCACCGCGCGGTCGTTGTCGGCTTTGGCATTGGTGAGACCGTTAGGCGCGGGACGGTAGTTCGCCGGATCGGTGATGTCCGGCCCTTCAGTCTGGATGAAGCGCGGATACAGATCGGACTGGGTGCGGTCGAGAATCCAGCCGACATTGCTGATCCGGTTGATGAGCACCGCACCCTTGCCGTTACCGCGGTTGACGTTGGAGCGGTTGGCGGCGGCTTTGTAGTCGAGCTTCAACGGGCCGAACTCCTGCTCGACTCCGAAGTCCGCGCCGCGCATGCGCACGAAAACATTATTGGGCCCGGTCATCGTGAGGTCGATCGTCGAGCCAGCGGTGGCGCGAACCTGTGTGATGCGATCAGTGTAGCCGAGCAGAATCCCGGCGGTGCCGGTGGTGCCGACGGATTGGTTGGTGTAGGCCCGCGTCTCGTAGCGGCGGCGAAACTTCTCGTTGTTGTCGACGGCCACCGTGTTGAGCGTGATCTTGGTGTTGCCCGAAAGGCGGTAGTCGAATTTGACGTTGGCGCTGAGCTGGAGGAAGGGGTTGTAGGTCTCCGTCGTGCGGTAATCCCAGACGTAGGCGGGCGTGGTGGTGGTGTTTTGAAAATCGCGCGTGGCGAGAAACCACGCCGTTGCGTGCTCGCTGTAAAATAGGTTGACCGCGACGCCGAGATTGCGCTCGCCGCCAAAGACGCCGAACACCTCCTGGTAGCCGACATTAAGCGACGGATGAGCCCGATGTCCGTTGATCAGCGGGACTTGTTGCGTGAACGTCGGCTGCATGCGCGTGGACAGGTTATAGGTAACGCGACGTTTTTCCCTCATGCTGAGCGGCGACCGGCTCTTGAGATTGACCGTGCCACCCAGCGAATCCGCGCCCTGGTCGGGCGTGTGACCCTTCGTGAGTTCGATCTGCTCGAACATGGCGCTGGAATATACGTTGATCTGGGTCGCGCGTCCCAAGCCGTCGTCCCGGCTCGTCAGGAGCACGCCGTCCATCGTCACGGTATTCAGCCCCGGGCCCATCCCACGTATTGTGAAACCGGTGACAAGGCCGGCTTCGTTCGGATTGGCCGCCACGCCGGGCAGGTTGATGGCGACCTCGCTCGCGCCCATGTTGGGCAGGTTGCCGAAGGAATCCATCGCGGCGACGTTCTTCAGGTTGGGCGCATTGCGTTGCGCGGTAATGGCCGCCGCGCCGCCCTCGCGTTCGCCCGAGACCTTGAAAGCTTCGAGCTTGTAGATGCCCGCAGTCAGATCGAAATTGCGCACGGCCCGCTCGCCCGCCGCAACGGTCACTTGGCTGCGCACAGTATCGAGGCCGAGGTATGATGCGATCAACTCGTGCGTGCCGCCGGGCACTCCGGAGAGGACGTAACGTCCGGTGTTGTCGGTGAACGCCGTGAGGCCGAGCGCGGGCACGTCAACCCGGGCGCCCTCCAGGAGGTTGGCGGTGGCGACGTTGCTCACGGTGCCGCTGAGGATGCCGTTGGCCACGGATTCCGCGCTGCGGACTCCGAGTCGCAGAACCGGAATGAGCAGCCCTAAGGCGCAGAGCAGAACGAGGGGATGGGAGGGCTTCATCGTGTTGGGGAAATGGGCGCGGCGGGGAGAACGCGTGGGTGCTTCCAGGGAGGGGAAACGAAGGGAATCACTCCGGGGGTCGATCAGGCTGGGCGTGGGCGTGGGATGTCTTTGCAACAGAGACTCACGTTAGAATCGGGTGCCCTTGTGGCCGAGCGTATAGGTGAGGAAAAACGCGCGACGATCACCCGAGAGGATGCGGGTGGCTCCACTGGTGCCGGCCCGGAAATACTCTTTATCGAGCGCGTTGTTCAGGTTGAGAGCGAAGGTGTGGATGAGGTTAGACTTACCTCTGATGCTGTAGCGCGCGCCGAGACTCCACTGATTGTAAGCCGGCGCAGTGAGCTTCCATTGGCCCGTCGAGGAAGTGACTATCCGGGCACCGCTGACCGTGGCCACCGCATCGCCGGCGATTGGAGTCTCGGTGGGCGTTTCGCCGACAAAGGTCACGCCGATGTTGGCGGAAAAACCATTAAACCAGCCACGACTTGGGGAGTATTTCGCGGACACACTTCCGTTGAAGGGCGCGACATATTGGACTTTTCGTCCGATGGCCTGGGGGTTGGCTCTGCCAAAGTCGGTGTAGAGGGAATGCACATTGCCGTAGCTAAACAGCAGCGAGAGCTCCGGCGTGGCTTGCCAATTGATATCGGCCTCATAGCCGCGGACCAGTTGATCGCCGTCGCGGCGATTCACGGTCAATCCGGTCAGCGGGTCGATGTCGGAGACCTGGACATTTTGCCGGGTGATATAAAAGCCGCTCACCGTATAGTTCAGCCGGTTCTCCAACAGGGCGCCTTTGAACCCGTAGTCCCATCCCGTCGCGGTCTCGGCCTTGAACGTGGGGTCGACGACATCGACCGGGTTGTCGCCCTGGGAAAGAAAGTAGCTCTGGGCGAAATTGGCGTAAACGCGGACGTTGTCCGTCAGCTTGTAGTTCGCGCCGACATTCGGCTTGAGGGATGAGAGCGTTTTGTCGATCAAGTCGCCCACCTGATACCCTGGAATAAACGGCGTGAAACCCGAGGCTGCGGTCAGGTAGTCGCGGTGACGAAAGCGGACAGAATCGTAGCGGGCGCCGACGTAGGCGAGCAGTCGGCCGTCGAGGAAGGCCGATTGGTGTCGCAGCAATCCACCGGCCACGGTGATGCGGCGCTTCATTTTGCGCGTGGAAATAAATCCGGCAACGGCATCAGGCCCCCGGGAAAAATAGGTGAGCGGGCCAATCGGAATAAGATCGGGGCTCAACGTCACGGTGCGCACCTGATTCCAAGCCAAGATATCGGGCTGGGTGGTGGCCGAGTAGTTGATCGTCGGATCCCAGCGGTAGTAATCGTTGAAGTCGAAAGTCACGAGGGTGCGGTTCTCGACCTTCTTGTTGAGAGCCCAGTAGTGGGCCAACAGGTCCGCCTGAAAGGCGCCACCGTCCTCGAAGATCCGGCCCCAGTTTGGCACCGACGTGGCGGTGCCACGGGCCGCAGTGGACGCGAGCCCGCCCGGCCGGTTGACGTTCACCACCTGCCAATTTTGGTTCTGGTTAAAGTCTTCGCGAAGGGCGTTGTAGACATTACCCGAGACGCGGAGGCTGAAAATCTTGTC
>JANXSC010000572.1 GCA_025352845.1 Opitutaceae bacterium | reverse complement strand
ACGAACTGGCCAGCGTCGGCGCGCTCTAGTATCGAAGCGTCAAGTGGCGGCGCTAGTAGCGCGGTCAGCCTGGCCGCGTTTCCGCGCCAGCACGGGCAGGCCGGCATAGTGCTACGGATAGTGTCTCAGTTTGGCTGCTGGCGATGTGGGGCGGAGTATCCCTGCCACGACGGGCGTAAAGCCCGCCCCACAATTTTCAGCAAACTGAGCCACTACCGTGCTACGGCACGGCGTGGTGCAGGCAAGAAACCGCGTCGTGCATTTTAGAGTTTCGGCCCGCGTGCTTTTCGTTCCAATGTGTCGGCATGGCTCATGTTCCCGGGCTGCGCAGTCCCTACGATAAAGTCAGTCGCGTCGTTTATTTCGGCCGGCTGCTCGACAAAATCCGGTTGCAGGCCGCGGGGAAACTGCCGCCCGACTACATCGATAATCTCGGGGATGCGAAGCCGGGGATGTTCGACACGCGGTGCTGTTCATTCCTCCGCGTGCGCTTCGCGGAAATCCAGGCGCGTGCGCTCGCAGGCGGTTTTTCCGATGAGCAAGTGCTCGCCTGGTGTCTTGAGCGCGGTGGCGCCCGCTCCGACGAGGAATGCCTCGTTTGGAATCAGTTCATGACGAAACGCGGCTGGCGTGACGAGGCCAACGCGCGCCTGCGCCAGCGCATCGCCGAGAGCGCCCTCGAGTCGAAACCGATCATGTCGATGTTCGACTACATCGACTTCGACGAGGGCCGCGACCCCGTCGCCGCCCGCGCGTGGGAGAAGTAGCGCGCCCCGAGCCCGAGGCAAATCCGCATGCACCCCGAGGCCGCGAAACGCCTTCGCCTGCTGGCCAGTGTTCTCAGCGTCCTCGCGGTGGCCGCGCTGCTGGCCGCCGGCTGGTATTACACTCGCATCCGCGCCAGCCTGCCGCAGCTCGACGGCACCGCGACCGTGCCCGGCCTCGGTGCCGCCGTGACGATCGAGCGCGATGCGCTCGGCGTGCCGACCCTCCGGGGTGAAAGCCGCGCCGATGTCGCCCGCGCGCTCGGCTGGCTGCACGCGCAGGATCGGTTTTTCCAGATGGATCTCCTGCGCCGTGTGTCTGCGGGCGAACTCGCGGAATTATTTGGCGCGCGCGCCCTGCCCCGCGATCGCGCGGCGCGCATGCACGGCTTCCGCAAACTCGCGCAGTCGATCATCCCACGCCTCGCGGCCGAGCAGCGCGCGATCATCGAGGCCTACGCGGCAGGCGTGAATGCCGGGCTCGGCGCGCTGCGTGAGCCGCCCTTCGAATACCTCGTGCTCCGCGAAAATCCGCTGCCCTGGCGCGCGGAGGATTCATTGCTCGTCTGCTACGCGATGACAATGGATCTGCAGGACGAGAAGGGCGTTTACGAACGCACGCTGATGACGCTGCGCGATCAATTCGGGCTGGAGGGACTCGCGTTCTTCGCACCCGTGGTCACGCCCGACGACGCCGCGCTCGACGGCACCACCGCGCCACTCGCCCCCCTTCCCGGCCCAAAGACGATCAACCTGCGCGCCAAGAAAACCGCCTCGCTCACTCGGCCCGAACCACGCCCGCGCGACTCATTCCCTTTTCCTCCCCGCGATCGCGAGATGGCCGTAGGCTCGAACGCCTTCGCGCTCGCGGGGACACACACCGCCAGCGGTGCGGGACTCCTCGCGAACGACATGCACCTCGACCACGGCGTGCCCAATATCTGGTATCGGGCTTCGCTCCAGTGGAGCGAAGAAACTCCAACCGCCAAAAACCAAAGTCCAAATTACACGCATCGCGTGACCGGCGTCACGTTGCCCGGCACACCCGTCGTCGTCGCCGGCAGCAACGGCCGCATCGCGTGGGGCTTCACCAACAGTTGCGTGGATGTCAGCGACCTCGTCGTGGTCGAGACCAACAGCATCGCGCCCACGCTCTACCGCGTGCCCCGCCGCGAGGAACTCGTCACCATCGAGCGCCGCACGGACACCATCCGCGTGAAAGGCGGCGAACCCGTGGCCGTGGACTACGCGTGGACCGTCTGGGGCCCCATCGTCGGCACCAACGACCGGCAACGGCCGCTCGCGCTGCGCTGGGTCGCGCACGATCCCGATGCGATCAATCTGAATTTGCTCGGGCTCGAAACGGCGACGACCGCCGCCGAGGCCGTCAAGCTCGTGCATACCGCGGGCATCCCCGCGCAGAATTTCCTCGTCGCCGATCGCGCCGGCGCCATCGCCTGGACCATCGCGGGCCGGCTGCCGAAACGCGTCGGCTACGACGGCCGCCTGCCGGTCACGTGGACCTTCGGCGACCGGCGCTGGGAGGGCCTGCTCCCACCCGACGAGGTGCCCGTGATCTTCGGCGAAGCGAGCGCGCTCCCCGGCCGCCTCTGGTCGGCGAACAACCGCCACGCCGGCGGCGAGGCGCTCGCCCTGCTCGGCGACGGCGCGTATCGCCGCGCCGCGCGCGGCGCGCAAATTCGCGACGGCCTCGCGCCGCTGGAGCGCGCGACGCCACGGGACCTCCTCGCCGTCCAGCTCGACGATCGCGCGCTGTTCCTCAAACCGTGGCACGAACTGATGCTGGCTGCGCTGACGCCAGCCGCGACCGACGGGAAAAAATCGCGCGCCACGCTGCGCACCGCGGCCGAAAAATGGGAGGGCCGCGCCAGCACCGAGGCCGTGAGCTACCGGCTCGTCCGCGAATTTCGCCGCGCCGTGCACGAACGCGTGTTCACCCCGATCTTCGCCAGTTGCCGCGAGGACTACGCGGACTTTGACCGGCGCGAATTGCAGCTCGAGCCCGCTGCGCGGGCGCTGTTGCGCGAGAAACCGATGCACCTCCTCAGCCCCGAATATGCGACGTGGGACGACCTGCTCCTCGCCGCGATCGACGATGTGAGCAAATCGAGCGAACAACAGGGGTTCAACCTCGCCACCGGCACGTGGGGTCAGCGCAACACCGCGAAAATCCGGCACCCCTTTGCCATTTCCTACCCGTGGCTCATGCCGTGGCTTGGCCTGCCCAAGGATCCGCTCCCCGGCGACGACGACATGCCGCGCTTCCAAGCCCCGAGCCGCGGCGCGAGCGAGCGGCTCGTGGTCTCGCCCGGGCGCGAGGAGGAAGGCATCTTCCACATGCCGGGCGGACAAAGCGCGCACCCGCTCTCGCCGTTTTTCCAGGCCGGCCACAGCGCGTGGGTGCGCGGTGAGCCGACGCCGTTTCTGCCGGGCAAGACGGAACACACGCTCACGCTGCGCCCGCCGGACGGGCGGTGAATTTTCGATTTTGGATTCTCGATTTTCG
>JANXSC010000513.1 GCA_025352845.1 Opitutaceae bacterium | reverse complement strand
TGGCGCGCTCGTGCCAAAGCGCGGCGAGGCGGAAAATCTCCTCGTGCCGGTGTGCGTCTCAAGTTCGCACATTGCCTTTGGCTCGATCCGGATGGAACCCGTCTTCATGATCCTCGGCCAGTCAGCCGCGACCGCCGCGGTGATGGCGATCGAGACGAAGAGCGCGGTGCAGGACGTGCCCTACACGAAGTTGCGCGAGCGGCTGCTCACGGATGGCCAAATTCTAAATTACGCGGCACCCGACGCCGAGCCCGTGCTCGCGCCGCAAAAAGCGCGGAAATAATTTTTTCCCACCTACCCACCTTCCCGATGAAATCCCGATCACTCTTGCGCTTGATTCGCGTTGGCGCGGCGGCGCTCACGCTGGCTGGGCGACTCACCGGTGCGGACAAGCCCGCGACCGGTTCCGAAAAAAATCTCTTTGACGAGCGCTCGCTGGCCGGCTGGGCGCAGTCGGGCTTTGAAGGCGAGGGCGCGGTGGCCGTCGATCCGTCGTTTCGCGAAGGCCGCGCGGCGATCGTGATTGAGGCGGGCACGACGCTCTCCGGGATCACCTGGACGCGCGGGGCCGAGCTGCCGCGCACGAACTACGAAATTTCCCTCGAAGCGATGAAGCTGAAGGGCGAGGATTTTTTCTGCGCGCTCACGATTCCCGTCGGCAAGGTCGCGTGCACATTTGTCGTCGGCGGCTGGGGCGGGATGGTATCCGGCATTTCGAGCATAGATTATTCGGACGCCTCCGACAACGAGACGACGCAGGCGCGCGACTATGTGGACAACCGCTGGTATAAAATCCGCGTGCGCGTGACCGACGCGAAAATCGAGGCGTGGATCGACGCCGGGCAGCTCGTGGATTTCGAGATCGGCACGCGCAAACTCACGCTGCGGCCCGGCGACATCCAGAAGTCACTGCCGCTCGGCATCGCAACCTACATGACCCGCGCCGCCGTCCGCGAAATCAAACTGCGGACTTTGCCGGCGAAAAATTAGCCGGTGGTTCTTCCACCGAAGGGCACGTGGTCTTTCGCAAAGGATGGAGCGGGGAGGGTCAGCGCGGTCAGAGCGAGCGCCGCGGCGATGAAAAAAGTCAGGCCGGACAACCATGTCGGTTGCCCAGCGGAAACGGCCCAGTCAAAACTCCACGTCGCGATGAGCGGTCCCGGAATCCCCGCGAGGCTGACGAGGCCGGAGTAGATGCCCTGCACGGCTCCGTGTTCGGTGGCCGGCAAGTGTTTCGTGATGTAGCTCTGCATCGCCGAGCCCGCGATGCCGGCAGATGAACCAAGGACGATGATGAAGTAAACGATCCAACCAACTGGCGCGAAGCCGTAGAGGAGCGGGAAGCCGTAGAGGAGCGCGAGGCCGTAGAGGAGTGCGCGGCGGAGGCGAGGGCCGGTGGTAGCGCGGTGCTTCAATCCGCGGCTTGAAAACTCCCTATGTTCAATGCGCGGGCTGAAGCACCGCGCTACTTTTTGCCGTTCACGGCTGGGGCGATCCGTTTGCCGGGATGCCGGCCATGAATCGAAATCAGAACGTCCCCTTCACGCCGAAGGCCCACTGCGCGCCGTAGGAATTGGTCGAGCTGCGGCGAGCGTAAATCGGGGTGTCATCCTGGTAGCGGGAATTGTTGAACCACACGTTGGTGACGTTGCGCGCGTTGGCGAAAAGGGTCGCGCGGCGGTGCAGTTGGTAGCTCAGGCTGAGGTCGAGTGTCGTGCGCGCGTTTTGGTAGACCTTGGCGAGTGGGCCGAGGCCGGTGGAAGCGCCGCGGTCCTGTTCGCCGCGGTGGTGCCAGTTGGCCATCAGGGTGAGCGGGCGTTTCGTGAACGTGATACCCCAGTTGGCGCTCGTGGGGACGAAGCGCGTGAACGCTGCGCTGCGGCTGCCCTCCAGTTTCAGCTTGGTCGCGTTGGCGAACACGCTGAAGAGCCGGCCAAATTGGCCGAGCGGTGCGAGCGACTGGCGGACGTTGAACTCGACTCCGCTCACGCGCGCATCGCCGGAGTTGATCGTGGTGTCGAGAAACCATCCGACGTAGCGCTGATCGAGGCCGAAGTCGTCGAGGATGTCGGCGGTCGCCCGAGTTTGGAGCGTGCCGAAGAAATTGGAGATGTCCTTGCGGAAGGCACCGGCGGTGATGAGGCCGCCGTTTTCGGTGTAGTATTCGGCGGAGAGATCGAAGTTCTGCGCGGTCCAGGGCTTGAGGCCGGTGTTGCGGATGATGATTGTGCCGGGGATGGCGGAGGGATCGGCGCCCTCGGGTATGTCATTCTCGGTGATCGTCGCGTTGGGCACGATGTTGGCGAAATCGGGGCGGCCGTAGGTCTTCGCGTAGGCGGCGCGGAGGAGGAATTTTTCCGTGACGTTGTAGGTGAGGTGGACGCTCGGATAGTAGCCGTCGTAGGCGCGATTGGCGAGGTTGGCGCGCTCGAAGCGGGTGAGGCGCAGCTCCTCGATTGAGCCGGCGGCGCCAGCTTCGGGTTTGCGAATGCGCTGGCCGGCGGCGTTGCGCAGAAACGCGCCGGTCGCCGTGCGCTGCCAGACGGCGGCGGGCTCGTTGAGCGGGCCCGCGCCCTTGTCGTGGGTTTTTTCGTAGCGCACGCCGCCGAGGACGGTGAGGCGGTTGTGGAAGAACCGCCCCTCAGTCTGCGCGTAGAGGCCCGTGACTGTCTCCAAGATCTGCTCGGAGCCGACGATCCGGCTCTGCTCCTCGGCGACGAGTTGCGCGCCCGTTTGGGTGAAGATGGCGGGATTTTGCCGCCATGCGTCGACGGCGCGGTTGTTCGAGAGCCACGGAATATTATCGAACCCGAAATAGTTCGGGCGGTTTTTGTAGACCTGGCCCACGAACGGCGCGGGGGAAAGGTTGCCGCTGGGGGGCGTGTAGGTGAAGGCCCGGTTGTAGGAGCGGCGGTCGCGATCCTGCGCGCGGTAGCGGCCGCCGATCTGGATGTTACCGGGGATGTCGAGGACGCTGAGGCTGCGGCGGAGATTGAGATCGTAGCCGAAGACGTCCTCCTTGTGGTCGCGATAGTCGGTCTGGGTGGCGGTGTTGAGCCGGTAGTTGTTGATGTCGTAGAGATCGACTTCGCGGTTGGTGTTGTCGAAGGCGCGGGTCGTGGTCGGCCGCGCGTTCGTGATGCCCTCAAACGTGACGCGCACCGGGTTGATCAGCGCGGTGTTGAGCGACTGAAAGCTGCCCTTCTGCTCGTAGCGGCGCCACGTCTTCGAGTTGGAGATACTGGCGCCGGCGTCGAGGAGCCACGTGCCGTCGTCGTAGCGGTAGCGGCTGTTGGTGGCGAGGGTGCGACCGTCGATGTGGAGGAAGTTGCCGCTGAACGTGACGCCGCCGCGGCCCGTCGCGCCGATGGTGCCGTTGCCGTCG
>JANXSC010000480.1 GCA_025352845.1 Opitutaceae bacterium | reverse complement strand
AGAAATCGAAAGACGGCGGCATGGGTGCGACTTTGGGCGGCGGTGCCGCCGAGGCCGCGTTTGGCGCGGACACCACCAACGTCCTGAGTCAGGCCACCAAGTATTCCGCGATTCTTTTCTTCGTCCTGACCTTCGCGCTCTATCTCGGCCGCATTTACGAGCACAAGCACGCCAAAGACGCCGCTGGCAGCGCGCTTCCGACCATCGCGGCACCCGCGACGCCCCCGGTCTCCGCCGCGACGGCTCCGGCCTCGACGTCCACCGCTCCGGCGACCGCACTGCCGCCGCCGGTCAGTGTCACCACTGCGCCCGAGACCCCGGCTCCCGCTGCGACGACGCCCGCGCCCGAAGCGCCGAAAAAGTAACCGCTCGCGATGGCGAATGCCGACAGAGTTGCGCCCGCCCGTTTCCGGCGGGCGTTTTTCGTTTTCGGGGCCATCGCGCTGCTCCGTTGCACCGTCGGCGCCGCACCCGCGCCCAAGCCACCGGAGCTGGCCCAACTCGGACTGCCGACCGCCGCCGAGACCGCGAAATTGATCGAACAGTTTCGCAACGCGGGACTGCCCGGGGATTATTTCCTCGAGTTCGAATTGATCGGGCTGCCGCGCCGCGGCGAGGGCAGCACTCTCCAAGGGCGCTGGTGGGGCTCGCGCAATGAGCAGGGCGCGCTCAGTCGTATCGAGCTGACCGATGGCGCCGGCGTCTCGCATCGCCTCCTGCTGCAAAACGGCGAGCGCGCGGCGGTGTGGCGCTGGGCGAACGGTCGCGTGGCCCAGATCGGCGGGGCCGATTTGCTGGCACCGCTCGTGCCCGGCGTGGAAATCTCCGCCTTCGATCTGCAGATGCCGTTTCTCTACTGGCCCGGCGCGAGGGCGGAAAAAATCACCCGCACGCTCGGGCGGCCGTCCCACGTGTTTCTTTTTCCCGCGCCGCCGGCGTTCGCCGCGCAGCACAACGGCATCACCGCGATGCGCGCGAATTTCGACACCCAGTTCAACGTGCCGATGCAAACCGAGGTGATCGCCGATGGCACGGTCACGAAGACGCTCGCACTCCTCGCCCTGAAGACCGTCGAGAAGCAGACGCTCCCCAAGGCGGTCGACTACCGCAACGAAGTGACCCGCGATAAGACCCGCCTCCAGATCACCGGCGCCGCCCTCAATCTCCGCTGGCCGTCGGCGCTCTTCGAGCCCGCGACACTCGCGCAGCCCGCGAGTCCGCCCGCGTCGGAGCGCATCACGCGGATCGCGCCATGAGCCGCTCTGCGCCGCCGCGGGCGGTGGTCTTCGATCTCGACGGGACTCTGCTCGACAGCCTGCCACTCGTGCTCGCCGCAATCACGCACGCGATCGAGCCGCATGGGGCGAGGCCGACGATGGATATTTTCTCGCACCTCGGCGGGCCGCCGGAGCGGTTCATGGGCACGCTCCTGAAAAATCCCGCCCATGTGCCCGATGCGCTGCGGCGCATGGACCGCTTTCACCGTGAGAACGAACAACTGATCCAGCCCTTCGCCGGCGCCTTGGAAATCATCGCCACGCTGCACCGCGCGGGCATCCGCACCGGCGTGTGGACCGGCCGCGATCGGGAATCGACGGATCGTATTTTGCAGCGCCACGCGCTCGATCGCGTCTTCGGCACCGTGGTCTGCGGTGACGATCTGCCCACGCACAAACCCGATCCCGCGGGCCTGCGGGAAATTCTCCGCCGGCTCGATGTGCCGGCGAGCGCGACGATTTTTGTCGGCGATGCCGATGTCGATGTGCTCGGCGGCGCGGCCGCGGGCGTCGATACGCTGCTCATCCGCCATGCGCGCACGATCGATGCGGCCGTTTTGGCCCGCGCGTGGCGCGCGACCGCGACGCCCCGCGAGGCGTATGGCGCGATCGCGGCGGCACTCGGCGAAGCGATCCAAGCGATTCGGTGAAATTTTTCGTTGCCGAAA
The DNA here is from genome assembly GCA_025352845.1 of Opitutaceae bacterium. GTDB lineage: Bacteria > Verrucomicrobiota > Verrucomicrobiia > Opitutales > Opitutaceae > ER46. Next base: position 1,091 of record JANXSC010000480.1, on the reverse strand, counting down.
CGGCCCGCGAAGTGCCTGCTTCGGTTATCTTCCCTTAAGCCCGCCCGTCGTTATGGCCAAAAAATCCAAACCTTCCGCCCCGCTCACGTTTGATCTGCCCGAGTCGCTCATCGAGCGAATCGACGTCTGCCGCAAGGGCCACGGCTTCGCCACCGCGAGCGAAGTGGTGCGCACGGCCATCGCCAGTTTCGATTTCAACGGCTGCAAGCCCGTGCGCGATCCGCACCGCCAGATTTCGGTGCGCATCACCGCCGACCAGCGCGCGACGCTGAAGCGCTACGCGCGCCAGAAGGATGCGAGCGTCGGCGAGCTGCTGCGGCTCGCGCTCGAGGCGCTGCCGGCCAAGGGCGCGAAAAAGAAAAAGTAAGCGCTCTCCTGCGTATTCCATTTTTACCTGACGGCGCCGGAAATCCGGTGCCGTTTTTTGTGCCCGTCCGCGGGCTTGCATTTCGTTTCGCGCGCGCCTTTGGTCGCAGCCTTTGTCCATGAGCCTTCCTCCCGCGCCACTGTCCACCTGGGCCCGCAACGTCTCGCCTTCGCCGACGCTCGCCGTCGATGCCCGGGCCAAGGCCCTGCAGGCGGCGGGTGAAGATGTCTGTGGTTTCGCCGCTGGCGAACCCGACTTCGACACCCCCGAACACATCAAGGAGGCGTGCATCGCCGCGCTCAAGGCGGGGAAAACCAAATACGCGCCCACGCCCGGCATCGAGCCGCTGCGCCAGGCCATCGCCGATCGTTACCTCGCGGAATACGGCCTGAACGCCGCGCTGTCGCAGGTGATCGTTTCTCCCGGCGGAAAATTCAACTGCTTCCTCGGCGTGCTCGCGACGTGTTCGCCGGGCGACGAGGTGATTGTGCCCGCGCCGTATTGGGTGAGTTATCCCGAGATGGTGAAGCTCGCCGGCGCCACGCCGAAGTTTGTGCTCGCCGATGATCGCACCGGCTTCCGGCTCACGCCCGCGATGGTCGAGTCCGCGATCACACCGCGCACGAAGCTCCTCATCCTCAACTCGCCGTCGAATCCCACGGGAGCCGTTTATTCGCGCGGAGAACTCGAGGCGATCGTCGCCGTCGCGCTCAAGCACAACCTC
>JANXSC010000460.1 GCA_025352845.1 Opitutaceae bacterium | reverse complement strand
ACTCCAAGCAACTCGCCGACGAAATCTTCAACTCCGGTTCCGTCATCCTCGCGAACCCGCCCGAAAAAGTCGTCCGTTCCGATTTCAAAATTTACGAGGAGGAGGGCCTCCGCTTCGCCGTCTCGCAGGTCGAGGAACTCGGCTTCGGCAATTTCTGGCAGCACGCCAAACCGATCGCGCAGGCCGTGCAGGATCTGCGCGACGAGGAGCGCCTCGCCTTCGCCGCGCTGCTCGTGACCGACATCAACACGCAAAACTCCCTCCTGCTCGTGAAGGGCGACCCCGTCTTCATCCAGCGTATCAGCTACCCGCACGTGGAGCAGGACGAAATCTTCGACATGCCCGGCGTCGTCAGCCGCAAGAAGCAGCTCATCCCCTACCTCACGAGCATGATCAAGGAAATCGCCGCCGACGGCGCGCTGCCGACCGCCAAGAGCGGCACGCCATTTCGGAAAAGAAAGTAGGGCGGGCTTCAGCCCGCCATGCCACGCGGTTCGTTGTAGGGCGGGGTCTCCCGACCCCGCCGGTTTGCACGTGAGCGTGGCCTCGGTGGGTCAGCGCGCTTGCGCGCGCCCGAACCGCGCCCGCAAGCGGGCTGGCCTACAACCGAAATAAAAAAAACGCGCCCTACCCTCAGATATGAATCGCCTCGCCCGTCGTCGCCGCCGCGGCCTCCATCAGCGCCTCGCTCAAGGTCGGGTGCGCGTGGATCGAGCGGTGGACTTCGTCAATTGAGAGTTCCGTGTTCATGGCGAGCACGTATTCCGCGATCAGTTCCGGTGCCTCGTTGCCGAGGATGTGCACGCCGTAAACTTCGCCCGTCTTGGCATCCGAGATCACTTTCACGAAGCCCTCGGAATCGCCGGCGGCGACAGCCTTGCCCGACGCGGTGAAGGGAAACTTGCCGACCTTGTAGTCGAGTTTCTTTTCCTTCGCCTGCTTCTCCGTGATGCCCGTGCTCGCGATCTGCGGCTGGCAATAGGTCGCGCCCGGGAAGATCTTCACGCGCCCCGCGTGATGGTGGCCAAACATCGCGTTAACCGCGTTGACCGCCTCAAACGTCGCGACGTGCGCCAGCCACGGCGGCCCGATGATGTCGCCCGCCGCGTAGATGCCCTTCACGCTGCTCTCATAGTTGTCGTTCACCTTCACGTAGCCGCGCTCGAGTTCGAGCTTCACCTTTGCCGACAGCGCACCGTCGAGATTCGGCACGACGCCGATCGCGAGGAGCAGTGACTCGGCCTCGATTTCCGTCGAGTTCGTCTCGCCGGCTTTCACGAGCGAAATCTCCACCTTGTCCTTCCGCACGCGGATATTTTCCACCTTGGTGTTCACGTGCACGGCGATGCCCTGTTTCTCGAACGAGCGCTGCAGCGCCTTCGCGACCTCCTCGTCCTCCACCGGCACGACCTGCGGGAGCATCTCGACGAGCGTCACCTTCGTGCCGAAGGCATTGAAGAAATAGGCAAACTCCACGCCGATCGCGCCGGCCCCGATCACGATGATTGATTTCGGCGGCGTCTTGCGCGGTTCGAGCGCCTCGCGCGAGGTCATCACGCGCTGGCCATCAATCGGCACGTCGGGCAGGCGGCGCGGTTTCGCCCCCGTGGCGAGGAGCACGTTTTTCGTTTTGAAAAATTTACCCTTATGCTCGCCCTCCGTGATCTCGACCATGCCGGGCACGGTCACCTGCGCGCGGCCGACGAAGTAATCGACCTTGTTCTTCCGAAACAAAAACTCGACGCCCTTCGCCATCTGCCCCGCGACGCCGCGCGAGCGATCCATCACCTTGGCGAAATCGAAGCTCACGTCCTTCGCCACGATGCCAAACGTCTCGGCCTTCGCCAGCGAGCGGTAGAACTCCGCGCTCTTCAGCAACGCCTTCGTCGGAATGCAGCCCCAGTTCAGGCACGTGCCGCCGGCGCGTTCCAGCTCGATGCACGCGACTTTCTTGCCGAGCTGCCCGGCGCGAATCGCGCCCGCGTAGCCCGCCGGTCCGCCCCCGATGACAATGAGATCGTATTCCATGGTTTCAGCCATGCTCCCAACGTCGCACGCGGCCAAACACCGTCAAATGGAAACTCCGTCCGCTCGGGTGTAAAAGGAAGTGACGTCAGGTTGTTCGAGGTGGCACGGGCATCTTGCCCGTGGGATCGGACCGGGGAGGCGTTTCGCCTCCCCGGACACGGGCGGGACGCCCGTGCCACTTCCCGGACGCTGCTCTGACCTCACTTTCTGTTTCACCCGCAACCCTCCGCGCGCCTCAGATATCGATCGCGTCGTCGCGCTTCGCCTTCGGCGGCTGCGGGCCGCGCGATGCCGGCGGCCCGCCGGACCCGGGCGGCCGCCCGCCGCGCAAGAGCAGGCTCAGAATCAGATTGGTCACGCTCACGACCAGCGCCCCGCCCACGGCCGACCAAAATCCATCCACGTGAAAACCCGCCACCAGCCGCCCCACCAAAAGAAATAACAAGGCATTGATCACCACCACGCCCAATCCCATCGTGACCACGATGAACGGCAGCGTGAACAGCACCAACAGCGGTTTCAGGATCGCGTTGAAGAAACTCAACA
>JANXSC010000446.1 GCA_025352845.1 Opitutaceae bacterium | reverse complement strand
TCGTCGGCCCAGTCGAAATCCTGGCAGAGCGCGGAAAACGGATCGCCGGACTGCGTGGCGATTTCCCATTCGTAGCGTTTGCCGGTCCTGGGCATGAGGCCCTGCTCGATGAAGTAGAGCACGGCGTGGCGCTCGAGCGGGCCGAGCTGGGTGTTGAGCGCGAGCGACCACGTGAAGTTCACGCGCACGAGCCGGCCCCAGTCGATCCCCTGCCGCACGAAGCCCACCTCGCCGAGCATCGCGTGGCGCGCCTCGTCCCAGAGCTGCCGCGTCATATCCCGGGTGTAGCCCCAGGGCTTGCCGTGCGTCTCGCGAATGATCGAGGCCATCATCTCCGGCACGTCGATTTCACGGAGGCGCTTGTAGAACATCATGAGCGTCTTGTCCTGCGGCGAAAAATTTTCGTCGTAGAGAAACACCTCCGCATGCACGCCCATGTTGTAGGGATCGGGGAAGCGCTCGTCGCGGCGCGGCTTCGGGTCGTAGACGAACGGCTTCGCCGAAAACATCCGGAGCGCGGGCGGCGACTGCGTTGGCTGCGAACCGTCGAGCAACCCCGCGGCGACGAGCAATTCGTCGAGCAGCGCGAGCCAAGTCGCGTGCTCCGCGCGAATCGGCGCGGTGACGATGGCGGCGACGGCGTCGCGGCCGTAGCGGAGCATGTCGTCCACCTCGAGCGCGGCGAAGCGGCAGAGCCGGACGCTGGGCGCATCGGTGAGGCGGTTGGTGTCGGCGGTGTAGCGCGCGAGCGCGGCGGCCAGCGCGGGGACCGCTTTTTGGTAGAGCCCGAGGACGAGCGACTCGGTCGTGGGCGCAGCGCGGATTTCGTCGAAGAAAATCTCCAGCGCCGCGTCGGGCACAGCATCGAGGCCAAGCGGCGGCTCGCGCATCTCGCCGACACGTTTGCGCAGTGCGGCCACGTGCTCGGCGGCGTAGTAACTGTGCAGGCTGAACGCCATCTTCAGCTCGTAGGCCGGCTCGGCCGTGAGCCGCGCGATCCAGATTTCGTGCAGGCGCTTGAACGCATAGTGCAGCCGCTTCAACCGCGCGACGCAGTCCTCGACCGAGAGGCCCGGCGCCATCGCCTCGCGCAGAGAGCAGAGCCCGGCGATCATCGGGAGGTTGCGGTGCGAACGATAAGTCTCGGGGGTGACGGCGGCGGTGTTCATGGCGAAAAAATCCTGCCTCGCAGTGTGTCGCGATCCGCCGGCCGCACAACGCCGTTCTCGGCCACCGGTAACGGCAGACGAGGTTGACGCACCCGTTGCGCCGCTGCGTTACTGCGCCCGCGAGCCACCCACTCCCCCATGCAAACCCATCGCGCTACTTTGCTTCACTCCGCCGGCGCCAATCTCGCCGAAGGCCCGGTCTGGCACGACGGCGCACTTTGGTGGGTGGACATCAATGGCGGCACTTTCAACCGCCTCGATCCCGCCACGGGCCGCAACGAGGCGCGCGCCCTCGGGCCCTACACCGCCGACGCCGTGCCCTGCGCCGACGGCCGCTGGCTGATCGCACAACATCAGGCGCTGTTTCTATACGATTGGAAAACCGCCGCGCGCACGCCGCTCGCCGCCGCGCATCATCCCGCGCTCGGTGCCCGCCACCGTTTCAACGACGGCAAGTCCGATCCCGCCGGCCGGCTCTGGCTCGGCACGCTCAGCCTCGAGTCGGCGCCCGCTGAGTGCGCGCTTTTCGTGATCGATCCGCGCGCGACCGCGCCGGTCCGCACTGCGGTCAGCGGCGTCTCGCTCTCCAACGGCCTCGGCTGGTCGCCCGATGCCCGCACATTTTACTACATCGATTCCCCCACACGCCGCGTCGATCGCTTCGACTACGATCGCGCGACCCGCGCGATTTCGAAGCGTCGCCCCTTTCACGTTTTCACCGAGGCCGACGGCTGGCCCGACGGCCTCGCGATCGATGCGCACGGCCACGTGTGGGTCGCGCTGTGGGGCGGTGGCAAAGTCGTGCAGCTCGACGCCGCGACCGGCGCGCCGCGCGCTGAGATTCCCCTCCCCGTGTCTCAGCCCTCGTCGTGCGCCTTCGGCGGTCCCGATCTGGCGACGCTCTACATCACGAGCGCCGCGCAGGATCTCACGCCGGCGCAACGCGCCCGCGAACCGCTCGCCGGCGCGCTCTTCAGCGCGCAACCGGGAGTGAGCGGCCAGCCGCTGCAGCCTTGCCGGCTCGGGTAATACCAACGTCCCTTCGGTTTTGGACTATCGGCCGATTGTAGAACCGGCCGTTGGCCGGTTGAGCCCGGCCAACGGCCGGGCCTACAGTCAAAAAGCGAGGGGACGTTGGTATAATACCAATCGCCGAAATGGTTTGGACCGTAGGGCGGACCTCGTGTCCGCGCCGGGTTGGTAATGCAGCAGAAGGCACGGACCCAAGGTCCGGCCATACAAAATCAAAACCATTCAAGCCATCGGTGTAAGCGCTGCCGTTACGGGCAATCGGCGTTAAAGACGCTCGCCCCGGTCGGGCTGAGATCGTAACTCACCGAAAAAGGATGGGTGGCACCGTCAGCCGTTTCGTAAACGAGCGTCACCGTGACGGAGTCGCCAATGAACAAGCCATTTATCCACCGCCACTCTCACTTCGCCGCGACCGGTCCGTAGCCCTGCATCGGATTGCCGGCGGCATCGAGTTTCTTGCAGGCCCAGAGCAGCCCGCGCGTCACGAGATCGAGGTAGCGCGCATCGGAGACGGTTTCGTTGTTGTGGCCGATGGTCGTGCTGAAGACGCGCGTGCCCTGGTAGTCGTTGGTCCACACGACGGCGTAGTCGCTCTCCTTTTCCTTCACGACTTGTTTGCCGCGCGCGAGCACCGTGGCCGTCGGGTGAACCACGATGTTGTTGTAGAGTTCCTCGTCGCCGGTCTTCCACTCCGCGAAGCCGCGCCCGATCGGGCCCTTGTCGGCGGCAAACGAAATCACGATCGGCAGCTTCGGGCCGTGGCCGCTCGACTGGATGCCGAGGTAGTCGAACCAAGCCGCGCGCTCGCTACCCTTCTCCGCCGGCGTCGCGGGCGGCCCGATGCGATAGCTGTGCATCGCGCAATGGAGATTCACGCCCGGGATGCCGGCGCGGTGCGGCGCGAGCACGGCCGCGATGAGCGCGGGGTCCTTGATGTCGGCGCCACACTCGTCGTGGATCACTACGTCGTAGCCCTTCGCATAGTCGGCGTGACCGAGGATGGGCAGCGCGGGCGAGGTGTTCTTGTCGGCGCTGAAAGCGATGTCGATCTTCAGGTTCGCGCGAGCCTCGAGCCCGGCTTTCAAGATGTCCTTTTGCGCGGCGTAATCGTGGCAGCAGCCGCCGATGACGAGCAGGGCGCGGAGCGGCTTCGGCGTATCAGCCGCGCTCGCGCGCGAAAACAGGAGGGCAACTGTGACAAGGGCAAGGGTAAGAGAGCGCATGTTGGGAAACGGGGTGAGGCGCCGGTAAAGACGCACGCCACCCGCAACGCGACCGAAAATTTTCCCAATTCGAGGCGCGCTCCCGCCGCCAAACAGATCTGGCCACGCTGGCGCGCCGTCGCAAATCTGCGCCGCGCGAAACATCGCATCACGGTCGCCCCGAAAAAATGGACCGTGCTCCAACGCACCCACTCCTCCTCCAAGGCCTTTCTCCCGTGAAAACTCGCATCCTCGCCTCCGCCCTCGCGCTCGTCGCGACCCTCTTCTGCACCGCCCTCGGCGCCGCCGCGCCCGCGCGCCCCAACATCCTCTTCGTCCTCTCCGACGACCAGAGCTACCCGTTCCTCAGTTGCTACGGCGACCCCAACGTCCGCACGCCCACCCTCGACCAGCTCGCGGCCGAGGGCATGAAGTTCCACCGCTTCTTCACCGCCGCGCCACAGTGCGTGCCGTCGCGCGCGGCGTTCCTCACGGGCCGCTCGCCCGTCGCCGCGCGGATCACGCGCTTCTCCTCGCCGCTCCCGCGCGACGTGATCACGTTTCCCGAAATCCTCCGCGAACAAGCCGGCTACTTCACCGGCATCGCCGGCCGCACCTACCACCTCGACGGCTCGGGAGCCAACGCCGGCGCCACGATGCGCGAGCTGATCGACAAGCACGGCCTCCGCACCTTCGAGCAACGCGTGGACTTCCTTCGCACCGGCTCCGACGCCGCCGCGATCGAGCAGATGCGCGAATTTCTCGGCCAGAAGCCCGCCGAAAAACCGTTCTGCCTCTGGCTCAACTTCAGCGACCCGCACCACCCGTGGACGCCCGAGGCCGAGTTTCGCCCCGACCCCGCGGCGCTCAAACTTCCGCCGCACCTCCCTGACTCGCCCGGAATGCGCGAGCAGCTCGCCGACTACTGCGGCGAGTGCAATCGCGTCGATCATAGCATGAAGCTCGTCCTCGATCTCCTCGCCGCGCGCGGCTTCGCCGAAAACACCCTCGTCATTTTCGCCGGCGACAACGGCATGGCCTTCCCCCACGGCAAAGGCTCCCTCTACGATCCCGGTTGCAACGTCCCGCTCGTCATCCGCTGGCCCGGCGTCGTGCGCCCCGGCGGCGATTCGCGCGCGCTCCTCAGCAACGAGGACCTCGCCCCCACGCTGCTCGCGGCCGCCGGCCTCCCGCCCGGCGACAAGATGACCGGCCAGAGTTTCCTCGGCCTGCTCAAGGGCGAAACCTACACGCCGCGCGCCCACATTTTCATGGAGCGCGGCCCGCACGGCTCCGCGCCCGTGACCGTGAACATGAAAAACAGCGGCTACGATCTCAGCCGCGCCGTCCGCAGCGACCGCTACAAATTCATCTACAACTGCACGCCGTGGATTCCCTACGGCCCAGTCGACTCCGCCGGCGGCCCCGCGTGGCGCGACATGACCACCGCCAACGAAGCCGGCCAACTCAGCGCCGATCTCCGCGCCACCTACTTTACGACGCCACGCCCCGTCTACGAACTCTACGATCTTGAGAGCGATCCCTCCGAACTAAAAAACCTCAGCGGCACGCCCGCGCTGCAAAAAACCGAGCGCGACCTCCGCGTCGCCCTCGCCGAAAAAATGATCACCGACTTCGACTACCTTCCCCTCCCTGATCTCGGCGACGGTGGGGCGGTAAACGGCGGCAAAGCCGGAAAGAAAGGCAAGGCGGGCAAGGCGAAACAGTGAGTGAGCACCGGACGCATCTCAGTTTCTTGCCTTGGTAGGAACGTGCCTTGTGCGCGCCCTCGGGCTGGCCGGGCGCGGACGAGCCGCGCCCCTTGTTGCCTAGAGCCTGTCATGCACTTTGAA
>JANXSC010000413.1 GCA_025352845.1 Opitutaceae bacterium | reverse complement strand
GCGAAGAACACTTCCGTCCACTGGAAGGACAAGACGGTCAACATCGTCGACACCCCCGGCCACTCCGACTACGGCGGCGAGGTCGAGCGCGCCCTCCGCATGGTGGACGGTGTTCTCCTCGTGATCGACGCCTATGACGGCCCCCAGGCCCAGACGCGCTTCGTGCTCCGTAAAGCCCTCGCCCACGGCCTCAAGGTCGTCATCGTCATCAACAAGATCGACCGCGAAAACGCCGAGCCGGCGAAGATGTATGAAAAGGTGCTCGAGCTTCTCATGGAACTCAACGCCACCGAGGAACAATTCGATGCCCCCGTCGTTTATGGTTCCGGTCGCGACGGCTACATGATGTATCACCTCGGCGAAGAGAAAAAGGACATGGCGCCCCTCTTCCAGACGATCCTCGATCACGTGCCGCCGCCGTTCGCCAAGCCGAACGAGCCCTTCCACATGCTCGTCTCCAACATCGATTGGAGCGACTACGTCGGCCGCATCGCCGTCGGCAAAATTCTCGGCGGCAACGTCAAGGTCGGCGATCCGGTCTTCATCGTGCGCCATGCGGACGGCAAACGCATCCGCGCCAAGATCACCAAGGTTTTCGAGTTCACCGGTCTCGGCACGCGCGAAACCGAAAGCGCCGTCGCCGGCAACATCGTCGGTCTCTCCGGCGTCGAGGATATCGACATCGGCGACACGATGACGGCCGATGAGGCCGGTCACGGTCTCCCCTTTACCCAGATCGATCCGCCGACGCTTGAGATGCAGTTCTGCGTCAACGACGGCCCGCTCGTCGGTCAGGAAGGTAAACTCGTCACTTCGCGCCAGCTTCGCGAGCGCCTCATGCGCGAACTAAAAACGAACGTCTCGATCAAAATCGAAGACAGCGAGAAGGCCGGTATTTTCAACGTCAAGGCCCGCGGCGCGATGCAAGTCGCCGTGCTCGTCGAGACGATGCGTCGCGAAGGTTTCGAGCTGCTCGTTTCCCGCCCGACGGTAATCGAAAAAGTTTCCGAAGACGGCAAACGCCTCGAGCCCTACGAGACTGTCTGGATTGAAATTCCCGACGAATGCGTCGGCGCGATCATGCAGAACCTTGCGAACCGCAAGGGCCTCCTCACGAACATGGAGAAGCTACCGCACTCCACCATGATCGAGGCGACCATCACCACACGCGGCCTCATCGGCATGGAAATCGACGTCGTCAACGCCACTTCCGGCCGCGGCGTGTTGAGTCATCTCTTCAAAGAATACGGCCCTTATGCCGGCGAAGTTCTCACGCGCATCACCGGCACGCTCATCGCGACCGAGGCCGGCGAGACCACGGGCTACGCTCTCGTCATGGTGCAGGAGCGCGGCAAGCTTTTCGTCAGCCCCGGCGAACAGGTTTACGAAGGCATGATCGTCGGCGAGAATCCCCGCAACGAAGACATCGCCTGCAACGCCGTCCGCGAAAAAGCGCTGACGAACTTCCGTTCGCAAGGCTCCGGTGTCGCCACCGGTCTCACGCCCGCGTCGAAACTCTCGCTGGAACGCGCGATCGAATACATCGCCGCCGACGAACTCGTCGAAGTCACGCCGAAGAACCTGCGCCTCAGAAAGCGCATCCTCAACAACGCCGAACGCCAAAAGGCGATGAAGTCGGGCAAGCGGTAACGACTGATCCGCACGTCGCATCCGCACTCCGACCTTCAAGGCCGCTCGCCCGAGCGGCCTTTTCCATTCCCGCCGCCGACCTCAGTTGCGCTGCCCGGCACCGTGAACCATCGCGCCAGGAGTAACACCGCACCGATCCCCGCATAGCCGAGCGCATAGGCCGCCGCGGGAAATAGTGTGCCGCCCGCCACTGTCGTTTGGGTAAGTCGCTCCAGCACCGGTAAGGCACTCACCGTGTCCGACGGCGAAAAGCGCCACGAGTGCAACAGCCCGACCAGACTCAGCGCCGCCGCGGCAAACGACCACAGCGCCGCGGTCACCAGCCGTTTCTCGATGATGAACACCGTGACCGCCGCCAGCACCACCGAGCAGTAGAACGCCCCCTGCTCCACGGCGAACACGCCCTCGACAAATGTCCCCGACGCGTGGAACGCGTCCACCAGCTTCGGCGAAAATTCCTGCCCCGGCGTCGTGCCGAAACCGGCGATCCGCAGCGCGTTCTTCACGAAAAACGCCACCCACATCAGCAGCACCGGCCCCATGCCGAGCACGACCGCTGGCCAGTGTTTTGGCGGCGTCGCCTCAAACGACTGCACCGCGATGATCACGCCGATCCACACGATGATCGCCAGCCCCGCATCGGCCGGCACCGCCCACGCGATCAGCGCCATCGATCCCGTGAGACACACGAGCGTGATGAAAATCCCGTTGAGCGTGGAATAGCCCGCGCGCGCCCCCATGCGCTTCCAAGCCGGGTGTCCGATGTAGATCGACGTGGGAAACGGCGACCCGAAGCACGCCGCCGCCAAGGTGGACGCACCGTTCACAAGGAGCGACGATCGCGCCGCATAGTTGTCGCCCGCCGCCGCCGCCGACTCGATACACTGCAGCGACGCCAGCAGGTTCAACAACCCGAGGGGAATCACAACCGGCAGGTAGAGCCAGAACTGGCCGCTCACGAGCCCGCGCCACACATCACCAATCACCGGCAGCGGCGGATAAAACCCGAGCGAATCGGTCGGCCGCGGTCCGTTGGGCGCAAGGCCCGTGATCCACGAAAGCACCGTGCCGACGAGCAGCACCACGAGCGCAGCCGGGATGCCCCACTTGGGTTTCACCCCACCGAAATAAAACAGCAGCACCAGCCCCAGCGTCACGAAGCCCACGACCGGATGCGCGAAGGTTGTGATGAGGAAATTGAGCGTGAGAAACGCGAGTCCCGCACCAGACAGCGCTGCGAGCAAGGCCGCGCGCGGCGTCATCCGTCGCACCCGCTCGGCGATGAACGCCCCGAAAAACTCAATCAACCCCGAGCCGATGCACGCGACGAGCCCCGCCTGCCACGCAATCGTGTCCGGGTCGGCCGCGCCCGTCGCCTTCGCGATCTGCTTTGCCGGCAGCATCACGAGGAACACATACGCGATGAACGTCGGCGTGTTCAGCCCGAACGGCAGCGCGCATACGTCGATGCGGCCTTCCTTTTTCGCGAGCCGGTGCGCCTGCCACGCGTAGAAAAGATTGCCCGCCAGGTAAGAGACCGCGATGCCCGGCAAGATGCGCCCGAACACCATCGCCGGCGGCAACCCCACGACGCCGAGGCACAGCGCCGGCACGAGCAGCAGCTGCACGATGTTGTCCAGCGCGATGGCGCAAAACCCGTCCACATCGCCGCGCGTGAAGAGTTTCATTTGGGGTCAGGCTCCGAGCTGCTTCACCACCGCGATCGTGAACAGCGCCGCCTGCCGCGAGGCAAACGGCGAGAGCGTGCGGTAGTCGTTGTCGGGCGAGTGTTGCGTGCGGTTGCTCCCGCTGCGGATGCACAGAAACGGCGTGCGCAGATACCAACACACCTGCGCCACCGATCCGCTTTCCATTTCCATCAGGTCGGGCGAGAGCTGGCGCCGGATGTCCGCGATCCGCGCCGCCGTGATCCCAAACTGATCGCCCGAGGTGATGCGCCCGACGCGCACGGTCGGCACGTAGCTCGGCGTGTGCTGGCTTGCCGTCTCCGGCGCGTGCGTGCGAATCGCGCGCTTCGCCGCCGCGAGCAGCCGCGCGTCACCGGGATAAACGATCGCCATGTGATCTTCGAGCGGCCCTTCGGCGGCGAAATATTCCATCACGTCGCTCTGCGCGAATGATCCGAAGTCGTGGTGGCATGTCACCGCGCCCACTATCACGTCGCCGTTGCGAATGTCCGGGTTGATGCGCGACGCCGTGCCCGTCATCAGCACCTCGCGGGGGCGAAATTTTTCCACGAAGAGCGTCGTCAGCATCGTCGCGCAGGTCTTGCCGATGCCCGTGACTGCGACAACCACGCGCCGCCCGTGCAGCCGCCCGGCCACGTAGGGAAAGCCCGCGAGCCTGCCGCGTTTCTTTCCCGTCACCGCCCACTCCACCAACTCCGACTCCTGTGGAATCGCCCCGAGGATAAGCGTGAGATTGCGGCTCGGCCGCGCGGCGCGGCGCTTCGCGATCATGATGTCGGCAACAATCGTGGGGGGCGGATTCTTTAGCGCGGGCGGGGGTGTCATGTGATGGGTGTGTCAAGCAGCGCCCGTGCCCGCAGCTTGCGCCGGCCCGCCGCCTGCTCAATGAAACTCTTTATGCCTTCCGCCGCCGCCCTTCGCGCCTACATTGCGCGACTCCCCAAGACCGAAACCCATCTCCACCTCGAGGGCTCGCTCCCGCTCGAGCTCGCCCGGCGCATCGACCCCGTCGCCTTCGCCTCGCCGCCACCCTACTGGCACCCCGACTACCGCTTCGACGGCTTCGCACTGTTTCAGGAGCAGTTCGATTCGTGCTTCTTCCAGTGGTTCGTTTCCCGGGAAAATTATTTCGAAAGCTGCCGCCGCGTCTTCGCCGATGTGGTCGCGCAAAACTGTGTCTACCTCGAATGCAGCTTCCACCTCGGCACCGCCGAGCGCATCGGGAAAACGCCCTTCCGTGAAATCGACCGCGCGATCTGCGCCGCCAAGCCGCCCGGCCTTGAACTCCGCCTCTACCTCGGGATGTTTCGCGACCACTACGCCGGCCCGCTCGCGCGGGTCGTCGACGAGGCGATCACTTGGGACGAGGTCGCCGGCGTCGATCTGCACGGCTTCGAGCGCCCCGAGTTTCAACCGTGGAGCGCCGAGGTCTGGTCGCGCGTCCGCGCCCTCGGCAAAACCACCAAGGCGCACGCCGGCGAGTTCTCGCCCGCCGACGATGTGCGCCGCGCCGTCGAGTTCCCCGGCACGCGCCGCGTCCAGCACGGTCTCGGCGCCCTCGGCGATCCCGCCGTCATGGCGCTCCTGCGCGAGCGCGATGTCACCCTCGACATGACGCCGATCAGCAACGTGAAACTCCGCGCCGTGCCCTCCATGCGCGAGCACCCCATCGCGCGTTTTCTCGCCGCCGGCATCCGCTGCACCGTCAGCACCGACGACCCGATGCTTTTCGGCAACCAGCTTAACGACGACTACCTCGCCCTCGCCACCGAGGCCGGCCTTACGCCCGCAACCCTCGTGCAGATCGCGCGCAACGGTTTCGAGGTCGCCGATCTACCCGCAGCGACCAAGCAACGCTACTTCGCCGAACTCGCCGCCGCGCTCACAGCAGCTCCTTCGGCAGCTGCGTCACGATCTTCTTGATGTCCTGCACCGCATCGCGGTGGCACACGAGGATCGCGTCTGCCGTCTCCACCACCACGAGATCCTTCACGCCGCACAAAGCGATCGTGCGGCCGTTGCTCACCGCGATGTTGTTGGCCGAATCGCTGACCACGACGTGACCGCGTGACGCATTGCCCGCGGCATCGGTCTTCAGGTGCTTCGGCAGCGCCGTCCACAGCCCGACATCGTCCCAATCAAACTCGGCCAGCAGTGTCTCGACCGCGCGCGCCTTCTCCATGATCGCGTAGTCGACGGAAATTTTCGGCAACGCCGGGAAATGCCGCGTGAGGTAGGTCGAGAAATCACCGGTCGGAAAATCGCGGATGAAACGCGCCAGCTCCGGCGCGTTGCAATCCGCCTCGGCGAGAAAGGTGCCGACGCGCCAGAAAAACATCCCGGCATTCCATGCGAAGTTACCGCTCGCGACGTAGCGCTGCGCCGTCGCCGCATCGGGCTTCTCGACGAAACGCTTTACCTCTCGCACCACTCCTGTCGCATTCCGAGCACGCTCGGCGCCCATCTCCAAGTAACCAAATCCAGTCGCCGGATGATCCGGCTTGATCGCGATGGTGAGAATCGCGCCCGACTCCGCCGCCCGCGTCAGCGCCGCGGCGATCTGCCCGGCGCACTTCGCCGCATCCGCGATGAACGCGTCCGCGGGTAGTAGCGCGAGGGTCGCGCCCTCGCCACCGCGCGCCCGCACGAGCGCGGTCGCCAGCGCTGCGGCCGGCGCCGTGTCGCGCTTCGCCGGCTCCGCCACGATCTGGTCCGCCGGCAGTAGTCCGGCCAGCGCCGCGCGCGTGCCGGGAAGCTGCACCTCATTGGTCAGCACAAAAATATTTTCTCGCGGCACCGCCGCGCCCAATCGCCGCACCGTCTCCTCGACCAGCGTCCGTTCCGACAGGAGCTTCAAAAGATGCTTCGGCGTCTGCGCCCGGCTCATCGGCCAGAACCGCTCGCCGCTACCACCAGCCATGATGCACGCGTAGAATTTGGAATGGACGCTCATGTTTGGCGGAAGTTGTCCCAGCCACCTTCGTCAACGCCAAGTCAGAATAAAACATTTAATTGCGGATTACGCGGATTTCGCGGATAGCTTCGAACCCCTCTGCCTTGATCTGCGCCATCCGCGTAATCCGCGGTCAAAAAATCAGCCACCGATTCGCATCACGATTTTTCCAAACTGCCCGCCCCGCTCCATCAGGGCAAACGCCTCGGCCGCGCGCTCCAGTGAAAACACCTCGCTCACGATCGGCTTCAATCGATGCAATGCGACAAATTCCATCATCGCGCTCCAGTCCGCGGGCGAGCCCATCGTCGTGCCGAGCACCGAGAGCTGCCGCCAGAAAATCTTTCGCAGCGCCAGCGCCGGCGTATTGCCGCGCGTCGCCCCGAAAAACACGATCCGCCCGCCCGGTGCCGCGAGATCGAGCAGTTCGCCGAAACCCTCGCCGCCCGCGCTGTCCACGATCACATCGAAACCACCGCCGGGGATGTGCGTTGCCGTCTCCTTGGCCCAGCCCGGCTGCGTGTAGTCGAAGCCACCGCGCGCCCCGAGCGTGAGAGCGCGCGCGATTTTATCCGGCGAACTCGACGTCACCCACACCTCCGCCCCGACCGCCACCGCATATTGCAGCGCGAACAACGCCACGCCGCCGCCAATCCCCGTCACGAGCACGCGCTCGCCCGCGCGCAAGTGCGCCCGAGCGAACAGCGCGCGATACGCCGTGAGGCCCGCCAGCGGCAGCGCCGCCGCTTCCTCCCACGAAAGATGCACAGGCTTCGCGGCAAGCTGCGCCACCGGCACCGCGATTTTTTCCGCGAGGGTGCCGTCGCGCGGCAAGCCGAGGATCGTGAAATTCGATCCCTGCGCGTGCTCGCTCGCGCCCCACCCGAAGCTCGGGTTGATCACGACCTCGCGTCCGATCCATGCCGAATCGTCGGCGGAACCGACCGCAACCACCACGCCCGCTCCATCGGAACCGGGGCGACAAGGCCACTTCAGCCCGGCATAATGTCCCTGCTTGATCCACACATCGCGGTGGTTGAGCGCAGCCGCGCGGAGCGCGACGACAACCTCGCCCGCCGCCGCCTCCGGTTCGCAGACCTCGGTTACGTTGAGCTGATTGACCCCGGTGAATTGGACGGCACGCATGGAGGGAGTATCGCGGAATCGCGGCAGAACGAAAGCGCGGAACAGAATTTCCGTGCTTCCGCCTTTCCGTGTTTCCGCGATTAACTTCTCCCGTGCTCCTCGCCTTCCACAAACCCTACGGCGTCCTCTCGCAGTTCACCCCCGAGCCCGGTTCACGCTGGCGCACGCTCGCGGAATTTTCCCTGCCGAAAAACGTCTACGCCCTCGGCCGCCTCGACGCCGACAGTGAAGGCCTGCTGCTCCTTAGTGACGAGCCCGGGCTTAACTCTCAGCTCCTCGACCCCAGGCACGCGCATCGCCGCGAATACTGGGCACAAGTCGAACGCGTCCCCTCAGCCGCCACGCTCACTCGCCTCGCCCGCGGTGGCCTCGCCATCGACGATTACCGCACGCTCCCCTGTCGCGCCCACCTGCTCGATCCCGCGCCGAACCTCCCCCCGCGCGACCCGCCGATTCGTTTTCGGAAAAACATTCCCGACGCGTGGCTCGCGCTCGAACTCACCGAGGGGAAAAATCGCCAAGTCCGCCGCATGACGGCGGCCGGCGGTCATCCGACGCTGCGGCTCGTCCGCGCACGGATCGGAGATTTCCAGCTCGGTGATCTCGCGGCTGAGAAATGGCGCGAACTCAAGGCCGCCGAGCGCGCGGCGGTGTTTGCGCCGTAGCACGGTGAGCCTGACCGTGCTGCTTTCACTAAAAAACGCGGTCAGCCGACAGCGCTACGAATCAAATCCGCACGACGACATCCTCGGTCTTGAAGCGGACTTTTTTGGCCGCCGCGTATTTGTCGTCGGCCAGCCGATGGCCCGCTGCGCACGCTACGACCGTCGCGTAGTCCGAGCCCTCGAGGCCCAGGATCTCGTCGAATTTCGCGCGCTCGATGCCCTCCATGGGGCAGGTGTCGATGCCAAGCACCGCCGCGCTCGTCATGAACTGCCCAAGCGCAATGTAGATTTGATGCTCCTGCCACGTGTCGAGCGTGCCGTCGTTTTTCGCCCGATCGAGATTCACCATCGTCATGCTGCGAAATCTGGCGAGCGACTCCGGTGCGACGCCGCGAACTTCGACCATCCGCTCAATGTGGCGCTCGACGTGGGTCTCGTCGATGCCCCGCCGCACCGCAAACACAATGAAGTGCGAGCAATCGCTCGCCTGCGTCTGCCGATACGATGCCGCAGTGAGCCGCGCCTTCGTGTCGGCATCCGTCACCACATAGAATTTCCACGGCTGCAATCCGATCGAGGAGGGCGCGAGCACGAGTGCTTGCTCGAGCGCGTGCCATGTTTCGTCGGCGATTTTTTGCGCCGGGTCGAATTTCTTCGTCGCGTAGCGCCAGTTGAGCGCGTCGATGAGCTGCTGCGGAGAGGGAGAAGCGGGCATAAATTTCCGTTCCTAAAAGCAACGCCGTTCACCACGCGCGAGCATATTGCACCGGCGGCGCGGGCAGCGGTTTCGCGTGCAAGGCGCGCGCCGCACGCAACGGCCAGTTCGGATCGCGCAGGAGCTCGCGCGCCAGCAGCACGACGTCGGCCTGCCCGTTGCGCACAATTTGATCGGCCTGCATCGGAGCCGTGATCATGCCGACGGCGGCGGTCGCGATGCCCGCTTCGCGCCGGATGCGCTCGGCCAACGGCACCTGATAGCCCGCCCCGACCGGAATCTTCGCGCCCGCCACACCGCCGCCCGAGCTGCAATCGATCAAGTCGACGCCCTCGGCCTTGAGGCGTCGCGCGAGTTCCACGCATTCGTCGATCGTCCAGCCGCCTTCGGCCCAATCGGTGCACGAGACTCGCACGGCGAGCGGAAGGTTATCCGGCCACACGGCGCGCACCGCCCGCGTCGTCTCCACGAGGAAACGAATGCGATTCTCAAATCCGCCCCCGTAGCGATCGGTGCGGCGATTCGAGAACGGGGAGAGAAACTCGTGGCCGAGGTAGCCGTGGGCGCCATGCACCTCCAGCCACTCGCAACCGGCGGCGAGCGCGCGCTTCGCCGCGGCGATAAAATCCGCCTGCACGCGCCCGATTTCGTCGGGCGAAAGTTCGTGCGGGATTTTGTTCAGCCCGTCGCCAAACGCGACGGCGCTCGGGGCCACCGGCGTCCACCCGCCGACCGCGTCGGCGAGATGTGCCCCGCCCTCCCACGGTCGCGCTGCGCTCGCCTTGCGCCCCGCGTGCGCGAGTTGGATGCCGGGCACCGCACCCTGCGACTTCACGAAACGGTTGATCCGTGCGATCGGCTCGACGTGTTTCTCCGCCCAGATCCCGGCGTCACCCGGCGTGATGCGGCCCTCGGGCGACACCGCCGTCGCCTCTGCAATCACGAGCGCGGCACCACCCGCGGCCCGCGCGCCGAGGTGGACGAGATGCCAGTCGTGCGCCACCCCGTCGTCCGATGAATACATGCACATCGGCGAGACGCCGATGCGATTGCGCAGCGTGATGGATTTGATCGTGAGCGGAGCAAAGAGGTGCGACATGCGGAAACCGAATCAGACGAGCTTGGCGTCGAGGGTGATCTCGGCGGCCTGCAGCAGGCGCGAGATCGGGCAACCGGCTTTCGCGCCCGCGGCGACGGCGGCAAATTTTTCGGCGTCGATCCCGGGAATCTTCGCGGCGCACTCGAGATGAATCTTCGTGACGGTCCAGCTCGTCTGCGGGTGGTTGTCGAGCGTGACGGTGGCAGTCGTCGCGATCGACTCGGCGGTGAAGCCGGCTTTGCCCAGCTCGCCGGAAAGCGCCATGCTGAAACACCCGGCGTGCGCCGCGCCGATGAGTTCCTCGGGATTGGTGCCCGGGCCGTTTTCAAACCGGGTGCCGAAGCCATACTGCGCGTCCTTGAGGAGGGTGCTTTCGGTGGAGATCGTGCCGCGACCGGATTTGAGGTCGCCGCGCCAGACTGCGGATGCTTTGCGTTTCATAGGATGGATGGATTGAGGGTGCTAAAAACTGACATACCGGACTGAACACAAGCCGCGCCAGAGCGCCAGTATTCCACGCGAGTTTAGGACACGCTATCGGCCGCGTGCCGAAACCCGGCATCAACGAACCAAAGGCTGATACTCGGAATGCCGCTGCACGAAGGTCGCGACATACGCGCAGGCCGGCACCACGCGCAGCCGTTCCGCGCGAGCCCAGTCGAGGGCGGCGCGCACGAGTTTTTCCGCGATGCCCCGCCCGCGCAGCTCCGGCGGCACGAACGTGTGCGTCATTATCATGGTGCCGGCCGCCAGTTCGTAGTCGGCCACCGAGAGAAAACTGTCCACGACCGTCTCGAAACGGCTCTCTGCGGCATTGTGCCGCACCACAATCTCGTCGTTCTTCGCGGGCTCGGCGCTCACGGTTGCTCCTTTTCCGCGTCGTTCGCCCAGCGCGGCGCGAGCAGGCCGCCGACGATAAGTTGCAGCGCGTGATAGATCATGAGTGGCAGCAGCACGAGGCCCGCCGCGGGATGCGTGGCGAGCAGCACCTTTCCCATCGTCACGCCCTGCGCCAGGCTTTTCTTTGAGCCGCAGAAGATTAGTGCCATGCGATCGCCGTGATCGAACCCCAGCACGCGTGCGAGCCCGGCCATCGCACCGAGAACAAGTGTGAACAAAATCGCCGAAACCACCGTCACGGTCACGAGCAGCGCCGCCCCGTGTCCGGCCCAGATGCGCTGCACAAACGAATCGCAGAACGAAGAATAAATCAGAAAAAGGATGAGCAGCCGATCGGTGAGTTGCAGCTTCGCGCGGTGGCGCGCCGCCCACGCCGCGAGCACGGGCCGGCAAAGCTGCCCAACCGCCATCGGCAGCAGGAGCATCCGGGCGATGTCCACGATCGACGCACCAAGATCGATGCCCGCGCCCGTCACGCCCGCGAGCAGGTAGAGCCAGACCGGCGTGAGCACGACGCCGAGCAGACTGGAGAGCGTGGCGTTGAAGACCGCACCGGGCACGTTGCCGCGCGCGACGCCCGTCAGCGCCACCGACGACGAGATCGTCGAAGGGAGCGCGCACAAATAGAAAAATCCGAAGCGCAGATCCACCGACATCCACGGCGCGGCGAGTTTCGCCAAGACGAAACCGAGCAGCGGAAAAAGCAGAAACGTCCCCGCCTGCACCGCGAGATGCAGCCGCCAGTTGAGCGCACCGCCCTTCAGCGCTGCGAAAGAAAGCGTGAGCCCGTAAACGAAAAACGCCACCATCACGCCGGCCTTTGTTACAATCTCGGCCTTGAGCGGACCACCGGTGGCTCCGATGGCGGGCCCGAGCGCAGCGAGGGCGACGACCACGCCCATCGCGGGCAGAAACCAATCCACCTTGATCTTTCGCGGCACGCTCATGTGCGAGAAGATCGGCCGAACTTTGCGCGGAGCTTCGTGAGGATCACGGCCAATTCGTCGCGGCCCTCGACCTTGAGCGCCCAAAGCGCGGCCGCATACGCCGCGACGCCCGCGAGGATCAATGTGAGCAGCGCGAGGAGATCGTTGAGCTTACCGCCCGGCATCCACCGTTGCCACAGCGCCCAACCACCCGCGACCACCGCGCCCATCGCAAGAGCCGAACCGATTACCTTCACGAGATCGGTGGCGACATGGCGGAAGGCGAGTCCCTCGCGTTTGCGCGCGAGATGCACCTGCAGGTAGACCGCCTGCACGATGACCGCGATGTTCCCCGCGATGGCGAGGCCCACAGTGCCGAACGAACCCATCAATGCGAAACTGAGCGCGAGATTCACGACGAAGCTAATCACTGCCGCGCGCACCGGCGTCGTCGTGTCCTTCTGCGCGTAGAACGCCCGCAGCACGAGATTCACAAAGGCGAGAAACGGCAGTCCGAGCGCCGACACGATCAATACCGGTTGCATCGCCACGGTGGCCGCGGGCTCGAAGGCGCCGCGCTGAAACAGCACACGAATGATCGGCGTCGCGAGCACGGCGAGCCCGACCGCCGCGGGGATGTTGATCACGAGGATGAGCCGCATGCCCTTGCGGTAGGCTGTCGCCAGCCCGGCCCAGTCGCCCGCCGCCGCGTGCCGCGAGATGAGCGGAAAAATCACCGTCGACACCGCCACCGCAAACACCCCGATCGGCAGCTCCATCAGGCGTGTCGCGAGGTTGAGCAGCGCCACCGCCGACTCGTTGAGCGAGAATCCGACGAAGCGAGACACCGCCATGTTGATCAGATAAATCGCCGAACCAAAAACCGTCGGCCCCATGAGTCGCACAATTTGCCGCAGGGGATCGCTCACCGTCAGATCGAAGCGTGGCCGCCAGCCTTCCCGCACGAGCGCCAGCGCCGGCACCGTCATTTGCAGGAATCCGCCGAGCAGCACGCCGCCGCAGAGCCAATGCATCCGCCCCGTCGCCGTCGCGGACCAACCGCCGTAAGCCGCGCCGCCGAGCAGCGTGAGCATCGCGAGATTGAGCCAGACGGGAGAAAGCGCCGGCTCAAGAAAGCGCTGCAAAATGTGCAGCGCTGAGCCAAAGGCCGCCGCGAGACAGACGAAGACGAGATAGGGAAACAAGATCACCGCGAGATCGGCCGCTTCGATCCAGCGCTCCAGGGTCGCAGCAGAGAGACCCCAGGTTTCACTGTGGGCGGAATAGTTTCGCGCTAGCAGAAGTGCGCCGATGGCGAGGAGCACCACTGAACTGCTGACGACAAAGAGCCAGCTCGCCACCGTGTTGAGCAGCGCAAAGGCCTGCTTGCGCTGGCCGGTGCGCAGTTCCTCGTTGAGCGTCGGCACAAAGGCCGCGGTGAGCGCGCCCTCCGCCAGCAGCCGGCGGAAAAGATTCGGCAGCGTAAACGCCGTCACGAACGCCGACGCCAGCGCCTCCACGCCAAACACCGCCGCGATCATCATGTCGCGCGCGAGACCCAAAAATCGCGAGGCCATCGTCGCCGATGCGACCACGCTGATATTTTTGAGATGGGCGGACACGCGTCCGAAGTTTCGCGAGGCGACGCCGCGCAAAGCAAGCCCGCTCGCGGTGCGTTTGTTTCGACCGAACGTTGATTCCTCAGCGTCGCAACGCGCCGGCCTCGACGACATCCAGCGCCGCGGCGGCGGCGGCGGCGAGATCGATGGCGTCCCTCCAATCGCGCGCAAATGCCCCGCAGGCGGCCGCGCGGGCCGCGGGTTTTGCGGTCTGTGCGGAAAAAACATCGGCCAGCGACAAGCCGGCATTGCGATAAAAAGGATGCAGCAGCGTCACCAGCCGACCGAGTTCCGCCGCGCGCCGCGACAACTCCGACGCGACGATGGGTTCACTGGCGCGCCCGAGGACATTTTCCAGGGGCAACACCGAATCGGTTTCCCCATTCGGGCCCGAAAACACAAACCGCGCCAGCGCGCCGAGCTGCGCGCGCGAATCCGGCCCATCGAGCGCCGGCAGCGTCCGGCCGCGCACGGCGTGGTGCCAGCCACTTTGCCACCACAGTTCGCGCTCGTCCGCACTCGCGAAGCGGGCGGGATAACTCGCCCCCAGCGCGGCGGCGGGCTCATCTCCGCCGAGCAGTGAACTTAGCAGCATGGGCCACTCGCGCCCTCGGCCTGACTCAAGTCGCAGAAACGTGAGCAGCCAGACGGACGCGGCGTAAAATTCCGCTTCCACTGCCGGCCCGCGCTCGCGTTGCAAAACATCACTCAAAGACGGCGGCCCGCGGCGCGCGGACACATATTTCAACGCGTCGAGTTGCGCCGCCTCGCTCCGCGTCAGCCACCAGCCGACGCACGCCTCCTCCAGCCACAGCGGTGCGCGGAGATTTTCGGTGACGCCGTGCTGCGCCACCGCCAGCCGCAGGAGCAGACCTTGCACGAGCGCGTGGCGGATATTCGGCACCGTCGCCGCATCGGCCCGGAGGCGCACCGACACCACGCCGCCGGTTTCCACCACGACGGCAAACGGTGCGGCAATTTCACCTGAGTTCGGCACGACCCGAAAATAAACCGGGAGCCCGAAGCCCGTGGGCAAGCCCAGCGGGTCCGCCAATATCCGCCACGCCTCATCCGCGTGTCCCGCGATCGTGTGCGCGAGCATGGAGTCGACCGCCGCAATCTCGAAGCGCCCAGCACCACTGTGCACCATCACGGGGAGCGGCTCGGAGGCGAAGACGGCGGCGGCGCACCCCAGCAGGGCCAAACTCTTTCTCAAGCGCGACATGGGCGGCGAATAGTCCTGCAGCACGCGACCGGCGCCGCACTTCCGCTCACGGCATTTTCAGCCTGAGCGTTTTGCCCTCCACCTTGACGTCAGCGAGCTTGCCCCACGAAGCGGCGACCTCATCCGGGATTTTTTGCGCCAGCAATTTCTCGCGCGCAAAGTCGGCGAGATAAGGCACCCGATGCACCGGACAGGCCCCGATAAAAATTTCCGTCGGCTCGTAGGCGAACATCTCGCCGCGTTTCACGAACGCACCGTCCGCCTGCACCACGATTTTTTTCCCGAGTCCCAGCGCATTCACCGTGACCGGCACCCCAATTTGAAATTTCTCCTCGTGCAGCCGGAAATTCGGCGTGCCCAGCGTGAGCATCTCTTCGTCACCCTTGTCGCCCGGTTTCGTCGCGACGGGAGCGGGCGCCGGGGCCGGCGTCTTCGGCGCCGGTGGAGTGCCCGCCTTCGGCGCGACCGGCTTGGGCGCGGCAAACGCCACCGGCGGACCGGCGAGCACGTTGAGTTCATCCTCGGTCAGACTGACCGACTGGCCCTCGAGAAACGATTTCCGCTTGGCCGGGGCGTTGCGCGCCTTTGTGGTATCGCGCGTGCCTTCGACAAAGTAGGTCGCGCCCGCCAGGCGCTCCTCGGCCGTCGGCGGTTCCTTGACCACAGTGACCGGTCCGAAGGCCAGCAGCGCAACTCCGAGCACCGCGCCGAGCGCGACACTCAACACCGCGCCGAAAATCACTTCAAACCAGCTCGGCCCGTAGGCCCCGGGATTGTTACTCTTGATCATGGTGAATTATTTTTTGTCGCCGCCCGACGTTGATTTGGTGGCGGGTGCCGCGGTTGGTTTCGATTCCTTGCTGGTCGGCGACTTGGCTTCTGAGGGCTTGGCTTCTGCCGACTTCGCTTCGCCGCCGCCCTCGGATTTGCCACTGCTCTTGTTCTTGTAGTCGGTGATGTAGAATCCCGTGCCCTTGAAAATGAGCCCGGCCCCACCGCCGACGAGCCGCTTCAGCCCGGCTTTCTTGCACTTCGGGCACTTCTTGAGCACCGCGTCGCTCATCGACTGAAAGTGTTCGAATTCGTGTCCACATTTCTGGCAGGCATACTCGTAGGTCGGCATATCGTAATCGGCGACGTTATGGGTGCGGCTCCGGGGGTTGGCGAGTGCGGATTGGGCCGCACGCAACTTCGCAAATTTTTTCTTTGATGGCCGCGGCGAACACAGCGCTACTCCCACGCCACCGATGGACTTCCCCGCCGAGCTGAAACGCCACGTCGCCCGCGTCGAACGAGGCCTCGATCAATTCGTGCCGCGCGCCGACACCCGCCCCGCCCGCCTCCACACCGCGATGCGCTACAGCCTCGAAGCCGGCGGCAAACGCCTCCGCCCCGTCCTCGTCCTCGCCGCCGCGGAACTCTTCACGGGCCCCACGCTCGAGCCCGATGGCGAAGCCACAATCCCGAAATCCGAAATCGAGAATCGAAAATCCCAAATCCAAAATCCGATCCCCGCTGCCGTCGCCGTCGAGTGCCTCCACACCTACTCGCTGATCCACGACGACCTCCCGTGCATGGATAACGACGACCTCCGCCGCGGTCGCCCCACGTCGCATAAACAGTTCGATGAAGCGACCGCACTCCTCGCTGGCGATGCGCTGCTCACCCACGCCTTTGCCCTCCTCGCCGAAAATTATCCCGCCCCTCTCGCCGCCGCCCTCGTCCGCGAACTCGCCAACGCCGCCGGCAGCCGCCGCCTCATCGGCGGCCAGATGGAAGACCTGCTCGCCGAAAAAAAATCCGACGCCACGCCTGAAGAGCTAGAGTTCATCCACCTCAATAAAACCGCCGCGATGATCGAAGCCTCCCTCGTCATGGGCGGCCTCATCGGCGGCGCGGGCGAAACTGAAGTTGCGACCCTGCGCCAAGCCGGCCGCCACCTCGGCCTCTCCTTCCAAATCATCGACGACATCCTCGACGCCACTGCCGACACCGCGACCCTCGGAAAAACCGCAGGAAAGGACGCAAAGGCAGGGAAGACGACGTTCGTGAAACTGCACGGAATCGAGGCGTCGTGGAGCATAGCCACCAAACACTCGGTTGAAACGCGCGCTTCCTTTACCAATCTATACGGTAACAAGGCCTTTCTCGGAGCCTTAGTTGAAATGATGTCTTGCCGATCAAGGTAAGGCGCAAATTTTTAAGTGAACTCGATCGGTCACTCAATGGAGTCAGGTAGGTGTCTCATGCGATGCGTCAGCTTGATCGAACAGTTCGACATGACGAGCGAAAGGCCTCTGCTGCTGTATGCGGCTCTCGAACTTCGATTCACGATCGAACGAACACTTTTTGAATACCTTGTCTTGGTTAAGAACCTCGAAATGTCCAAAAACATAGAGAAGCTCTACAGCGCGAAAGACCTCAAGAATGCAATTCTTCACGCCGATCCACAGTTCCCTAGGAAGTTAGAATTCATGATCGCTTTCGCGCCTCATATCAGTTCGACAGCGGAAATACGAAAGCCGGACCTTGGGTTGCTCTCCCAAACATACGGATTCCTCGGCAGCTACCTACACGCACCAAAGAAACCTGAGGTTACTTGGGAATCACCAAAATGGTGGTCTGAATTGGAGAAACGCATCCGAAAAGCGGTGCAACACTTGGTGGACCTGCATTCTGGGCCATTTGCACACATCGACCTGAATAAAGAAGGAACTTCCCTTTTTCTCAGGTATGCCAGCGGTGAGTTGTCGTTCAAGCAGCTGAAGCAGTATTTTCAAGATTATTTTCGAAAACAGTAAGGCGATGAGACCATCGA
Source organism: Opitutaceae bacterium (assembly GCA_025352845.1). Lineage (GTDB taxonomy): Bacteria > Verrucomicrobiota > Verrucomicrobiia > Opitutales > Opitutaceae > ER46. The sequence goes on along the minus strand of JANXSC010000413.1, from coordinate 9,144 downwards.
TAAAATTTGTGCGCTAGGGACTCGGGGTAGTGAGATATTGCCCTCACTCCGAACGCCGCTTCGCCCGCGCCGCCTTCACCCGCTTGATCAGCCGCCGCACCCCGCCGACCAGCGGCTCGCCGCGGACCATGAGCCATTTCTGGTGCGGCACAGCGGTGCTCGCGAGGTGTTCGGGCGCGGTGTTTTTCTCCGCGATGCCGGCGGCGAGATCGATACCCACTTCGGCAAAGACGTGGCGCACGAAGGCCGAGCAGAAAAACGCGCGGTCGCGCGCGAGGAGGTTTTCGCGCGGTCGCCATTTCGCGTGGCGGATCGCCCAGGCGGTGCCGGCGAGTTCGCGCAGCGAGTAGTGCGTGTGGGCGGCGACTTCGTGGAGCGCCGCCGCGATCACGCGCTCGGTTTGCGCGGGCGTGAGGCCGAAATCGAGCACGGCGAGCGCGGCGGTGTGGCTCTCGTCATGGTATTTCGCCACGCGGTTTTCCTGCACCCCGAGACGGATGTGCCGGCGGTGGATGTCGAGGTCGGACTCGATCAGCCAGTGGTGGCCGTCGATGCGCGAACCCTGGAAAATAAAGGCATGCGCCCAGAAGCTCCGTGCGCGTTCCTCGCTGAGTCGCCGCTGCGCCCGACCGATCAACCGATCGATTAACTGCGGGCCGCCGACCAGGCCGACGCGGCCCGGCGCAGCGTGCCGCGCGAAAAACTCGGCGTTCGTCAGCCCCTCGACATGAACCGTCTCGGACGCCACGGCGCGATTCACCCCTGCGAGAGTTTGAACTCCACCGATTCGCGCAACGCTTCCCAACTCGCGTCGATGATATTGTCGCTCACACCGACGGTGCCCCAGATGCGGTCGCCGTCGCCGCTCTCAATGAGGACGCGCGTGCGCGAACCCGCTCCGCTGTTGCCGTCGAGGATGCGGACCTTGAAGTCGCGCAGCTTCATGTCGCGAAGCTGCGGATAAGTTTTCTCCAACGCTAGGCGCAGCGCCTGATCCAGCGCACCGATGGGGCCGGCATCCTCGGCCACAGTGTGAACCGTCTCACCGTTTACATTAAGTTTCACGGTCGCCTCAGACCACAACTCAGCCCCGTGCCGCTCGATGATCACGCGGTAGTTCTCCACCGTGAAAAACGTCTGCTGCTGCCCGAGGTGGCGCGCGACGAGCAGGCGGAACGACGCATCGGCCGCCTCATATTCGTAGCCGCGAAATTCGCGCTCCTTGAGTTCCTCGATCAGGCCTTTCATCTCGGGCCGCTTCTCGTCGAGTTCGAGCCCTAGCTCCTTCGCCTTCAACGCAAGGCTCGAGCGGCCCGCCATGTCGGAGACGAGCACGCGCGTGCGGTTGCCCACGAGCGACGGATCGATGTGCTCGTAACTGCGCGCGACTTTCTGCGCGGCGTTGGCGTGGAGGCCGCCCTTGTGGGCAAAAGCCGATTGCCCCACGAACGGCGCCTTCGGGTCGGGGCGAAGGTTCGCGAGTTCATCGAAGAACAGCGAGAGGTCGCGAAGCTGCGCGAGGTTCGCCGCACAGTGCGCGGTGCGGCCCATCTTCAAAAACAAATTTGGCAGCACCGTCGTGATGTTGGCGTTGCCCACCCGCTCGCCGTAGCCGTTGGCCGTGCCCTGCACGAGCGTCGCACCGGCGGTGACGCCGGCGAGCGTGAGTGCGACGCCGAGGCCGCTGTCGTTGTGGCAATGCACCCCGACCTTGCTGCCGCCGAATTCCTTCACCGCGCGCGCCACGATATCCTTAAACTCGTCGACCAGCGTGCCGCCGTTGGTATCGCAGAGCGAGAGGTTGCTCGCGCCCCCGCGCAGCGCCGCCGCGAGCGTCTTCAACGCATAATCCGGATCGGATTTGTAGCCGTCAAAAAAATGCTCGGCATCGTAGATCACCTCGCGGCCCTGCGCGACGAGGTGCCGCGCCGAGTCCTCGATCATCGCGAGATTCTCCTCCAGCGTGGTCTTGAGAATCTCCGTGACGTGGAGCGTCCAGGTTTTGCCGACTATGGTCAGCACTGGCATCTCGCTGTCGAGCAGCGTGCGGAGTTGCAGATCCTCGGCCGGCTTCACCCCGGCGCGCCGCGTGGAGCCGAATGCCGCGAGCTTCGCGTGCTTGAGTTTCAGCTTCTTCGCCTCGGCAAAAAAACTGATGTCGCGCGGATTCGAGCCGGGGAAGCCACCCTCGATGTAGTCCACGCCAAAGGCATCGAGCCGCTCCGCAATCAGGAGCTTGTCCGTGACCGAGAAGCTGATTCCTTCGCCCTGCGTGCCGTCGCGCAGGGTCGTATCGTAGATTTTCACCGCGTTGCTCATGCGAAAGGAGAAGCGTTGCGACGGGGTTTGCCGCTGGCAAGGGAGCTTTTGGTTCAGTGCAGTCCAGCGTCGGTCACTGGTAGGGCGCATCTCAATTTCTTGCCGACGTAGCAATGGTCTTTTTTTTCCGCCGCAGACAGGAGGCTGAAGCAGTGCGGGAACGGGCACGGCGCTGCCTGCCCGCGCGGCTCGGCGCGCGGGCGGGGGCCGCTGCGGCGGGACCCCGGCTCAGGTGCCGCCGGGGCCGCTCGGGCGCAGCAGGGCGTTGAGGTAGACGAGGAGTTTGCGCGCGACGGCGACGTCGGCCTTTTTGGTCGGCAGGCCGCGGGCGCGCAGTTGCTGGTAGTGCGGGCGGAGCGTGTCATTCCAGCGCGCGGCGACCACCGCGCACTGGTAGAGGACGCGCCGGGCGGGCGCACGGCCGTGTTGGATACGGCGCACGCCGTGGAGTTTCCCGGAGTCCCAGGACAGCGGCGCGAGGCCGGCCAGCTTGGCGATCTCACGCCGGTTGCAGGCGCCGAGCTCGGGGAGGTAGGCGCACAGCTGCAGGGCGCTGAGCACCCCGACGCCACAGGCCAGGCACAGGGTCTGCACCCGGTCCTGCCACGCGGCGCCCGCGGTTTCGAGCCACGCGGACAACTGGCGCTCGACGGCGTGCTGGCGCGTCCGCAGGACGCGGATGAGCGCGCGCAGCTCGCGGCTGGCCGCGGGCACAAGCAGGCTGTCGCGGCGGCGGTGGTCGGCGAGGTCGGCCACGAGCGCGGTGCGCACCATCAGCAGGTCGAGGAGCGCCTGGCGCTCCGGGGCCGGCGGCGGGGTGGCCGCGGGCTGGCGTTCGCGGCCGAAGCGGCGCAGCAGCGCGGCGTCCAACGTATCCGTTTTCTCCAGCTTGCCCAGGCTGCGGGCGAAGGCGCGGGCGTGGGCGGGGTTCAACACGGTCAGGGGCCGGGCCAGCGCGGCGCAGGTTTGCTGCAACGCGTAATGGTGGCGGCCGGTGGCCTCGCACACGAGGTGCGCGTCCGCCGGGAGCGTGCCGAGGTAGGCGCGCAACGCGGCGGGCGTGTTGTTGACGGTGGCGGCGGTGGGGCCGCAGAAGGCGATGGTCGCTTGCGCGACGTCGGCGCCGACGTGGGGACTTGTCATGGGCATCATACTCAGCCTTGTTTCTGGCGGACTCGGCCGCTTTGGGGCGGCCGGTCCTGGCAACGGTTCGAGTTTACCCAGCGGGGGGCCGGCCTGGTTTCAGCTACGAACAGACTCCCGGCTCAGGCCGGGGCAATCGGGGCGCGCACAAACTCAGGCCGGCCCACACCGAACCGACTTGGTGCAGGCTTCATGGCGAACGAACACCCGCACCCTACCACACTTCCAAGCAACAAGGACGCGCCTCGTGCGCGCCCTCTGAAGGACCATGCGCGGACGAGCCGCGCCCCCACCAAGGCAGATTCCAGAACGAGGGTTGCAAGAAAATGAGGTGCGCTCAAACGCACCGCCTTACTCTACCGCGACAAACACCGCCGACACCGGCGCGCGCACGCCGAGCACCTGACCGTTGGCATTGAGCCGCCCCGTCTTCGCATCGATCGCGAAGACGATCACCGTGTCGGAGTCTTGATTCTCCGCGAGCAGCCACCTGCCGGTCGGATCGATGCCGAAGTGCCGCGGGGTCTTACCCTGCGTCGATTGATTTTCGACATGCGTCAAACGCCCGGTCGTCGCGTCGATGGCATAGACGACGATCGAGTTGTGGCCTCGGTTCGAGCCATAGAGAAACTTGCCGTTGGGATGGAGAGCGAGTTCGGCGGTGCTAAAACCGCGTTGCACCGTCTCGCCGGGCGGCAGCGTCGAGAGGCTTTGGATGTCGTTGAGCGTGCCGCGTGTCGCATCGAAACCGAACACCGCCATCGTGCAGAACAGCTCGTTGATCACGTAAAGATAATCTCCGCCAGGGTGAAACGCGAGGTGGCGCGGCCCCGAGCCCGGCGGGAGTTTCGCAAACGCGACGTCGTTCGCACGGAGTCCGCCGCGCGCCGCGTCGAGCTTGTAGGTCATCACCGAATCAATCCCGAGATCGGCGGCGAGCACGAAGCGCTGATCGGGCGAGAGAGCGACCGCGTGCGCGTGCGGTTCCTTTTGCCGCGCGGGATTCACGCTCGAGCCCGTGTGCTGCATCACCGAGCCGAGCGCGCCGAGACTCCCATCCGCCTGCAACGCGACCACGGCCACGCTGCCGCCGGAGTAATTCGCGACGACCACGCACTTCCCACTGCGATCCACTATGAGGTGGCACGGGCCGGGCCCGCCGTTGCTCTGCTCGTTGAGCAGCTTCAGCGCGCCGTCCTTCCCGCCGATGGCGTAGGCCGCGAGCCCGCGGCCCGGGCGCTTCGCCGGATCGCTGCTCTCGTCTATCGCGTAGAGCACCTTGCCGTTGGGATGCACCGCGAGGAACGACGGATCGCGGCACTCGGCAGCGAGCTCGGCGTCGGAGAGCCGGCCCGTGGCGAGGTCGAGTCGCGCGCGGTAGATGCCCTTGCTGCCGGACTTCGCGTTCGTGTAGGTGCCGAAATAAACGAGCAACTCTTTCGGCGCGGCGCTCGCGGAAGCGACCATCGTCGCCGCCATCAATAACACGCCGGGGGTGCGGAGGGGATTTTTCATCGTGGCGATGCAACGCGGTTCGCTGGCGCAGCTCAAGCCGCGGGAAAAATTTTCTTCCTCGGCAACCCGCCCCGGCGCGATGCAGTCTTTCGCCCTTCGCCATGTTGTCCTCTCGCACTCTTTTCGGCCTCGCGCTCTCCTTCGGTCTTGTCGCCGCCATGTGGGCGGCCGATGAGTCGAAGAAAACTAAGGCCAAAGCCAAAGCCGCCGCGCGCGTTGCCTCGGCGGCGTCGGAATATGGCCCGTGGGTCGAACCTGATTTTCCATTTTTCTCGTCGGTGCTCGACGCGCGCAAAACCGACACCTCGCTCCCCGCCGACAACCTCGCACCGCGCGGAATCATCCTAAATCTCGGCCACGATTGCTGGGCCTGCTTTGATCCCGACTTGCTCCGCGTCTCCGCGATCTGGCGCGGCAGGGGTGTTGCGCCGAAGGCGCTCGCACCCGGCTCCTATCCTGACCTCGCGCGCAAGACCCCCGGCGGCCAGGAATCGCTCCCCACGCCCGACGGCACCGTGTGGCTCGCGACCGGGATTTACCCGGGCTGGCAAAACGCCGCCGAATTTTCCCTCACCGATCCACGCTCGCCCGCGCCGAGTCCGGAGGAAGTCGGCCGCGGCCCGCTGCCGGAGACGATGGGCCGCTTCGACGCCGTGCGGCTCACCGCCGAGGGCGCGGTGCTCGAATACACCGTCGCCGGCACGAGCGTGCGCGAATGGATCGCCGCGTCACCCACGGATGCCGGGCTGGAAATCTTCCGGCATTTCACCATCGGACCGGCACCGCATGAGCTGAGTCTCGTGCTCGGCACTGCGACACCGGGCACGACGATTGCGACGACTGCGGGCACACTGACGGAAAAAAATTCCGTGTGGATCGTGCGGCTGCCCGCGCACCCCGCGCCGCAGTCTCTCACTGTCGCCATCGCGCCCCGCACTTCGCAGGCCCATGCGCTTCACGCCGCACCGCGCGCGATCCCGAGCGCCCTTCCCGCCCGCCGCTGGCCCCAGGAGGTCGCGACCGCCATCACACTCTCCACCGCCAAGGACGCCTACGTCGTCGATCCCATTGCGTTGCCGGTAAAAAATCCCTGGCGCCGCGCCGTGCGCGCCGCCGACATCCAGTTTCTCAAGGACGGCACCGGCGTGCTCGTCACGCTCGACGGCGATGTCTGGCTCGCGCGCGGATTGCGCGAGGGTGCTGGTCCGGTGCGCTGGTCGCGTTTCGCTTCGGGCCTGCACGAGCCGATGACCGTCGCGATTCGCGACGACGAGATTTTCGCCTTCGACAAAAACGGTATCTGGCGGCTGCGGGACACCGACGGCAACGGCGAGGCCGATATGCACGAGTTGTTTTCCAACGCCTTCGCGCAGACCGCCGACTACCGCGAGTTTCCCGCCACGATCCGCCTCGCCCCCCGCGGCGAATTCGTAATCGCGAAGGGCGGCCAGCAGGCGACCACGCTCGGTAAACACAATGGCAGCGTGCTGCGCATCTCCGCCGACGGCCGACGCTCGACCGTGCTGGGTTACGGTTTCCGTCAGCCGGCCCTCGGCGTGAATGTCCGCACCGGTCTCGTCACCGCCAGCGATCAGCAGGGCCAGTATATTCCCTCCACGCCGCTGCACGTCGTGCGCGACCGGCAGTTCTACGGTTTCCTCGCGCCGTTTCAGGAGAAGGAAAAATACCCCGCGCCCATCGCCGAGCCGCTCACGTGGATTCCTCATCCGGTGAACACCTCCGCGCTATCTCAGGCCTGGCTGTTCGATGCGAAGATGGGGCCGCTCAACGATGCGTTCGTCCACATCGGTTTCAATCAGCCCGAGCTTTTCCGCGTGCTTCTGAATGAGCGCGGCTCGCGGTTGCAGGCGTCGGTCGTGAGCATCACCAAGGCGTTTGATTTTCCGCCGCTCAACGGTTCCGTGAATCCGGCCGACGGCCAGTTCTATGTCGCGGGTTTCCAAGTCGTCGGCTGGGGCAACGTGCTCGACGTCGGTTCGGGTCTCGCGCGCCTGCGCTACACCGGCGCCCCCGTCACTCTCCCGCGCGAAATCGTCCCGATGCAAAACGGCGTGCTCGTGCGGTTCGAAGTCGCGCTTGACCCGCAGCGTGCCCGCGATCCGGCGAGCTACTCGCTCCAGAGCTGGGCCTACCAGCGCACCTACAAATACGGTTCGCCCCAATTCAAGGCTGACGGCTCGCCGGGTCAGGATGCGTTGCCCGCCAGCAGCGCCTATCTCTCACGCGACGGCCGGAGCGTGTTCATCGGTGTGCCCAACTTGAAACCCGTGATGCAGCTCCGCGTCGGCTGGTCACTCGCGACCGCCGCCGGCCAGCGCTTCGATGACAACGCCTACACCACGCCCTACGAGCTCGCGAAATTCGATCCGCGCGCCGAGGGCTTCGGCGATATCACGATCGATCTCACGCCGCGCGCCGCCGTGGCGCAGGTGGCCGGACCGGTGTCGGTCGAGGAGGGCCAGCGGCTCTCGCAGATGTTCGCGTGCGTCGCCTGCCATTTCCCGAGCGCCAACGCGCAGGCCGACCGCGCCGGCCCCACGTGGAAGGGCCTCGCCGGCTCGCAGCGCAAGGTCTTCGTCGAGGGCAAGCCCCTGACCGTGACCGCCGACGACACCTACCTCCGCGAATCGATCCTCAACGCCGCCGCGAAGATCGCCGCCGGCTACGAGAAGGGCGAGTTCGCCATGCCCAGCTACGCCGGCGTGCTCACCGACTCGCAGATCGATTCGCTGGTGCTCTACATCAAGAGCCTGAAGTAGGTGGAGCGCGCTGACCCCAACGCGCTATCTGGAACTACACCGTAGCCGATCCGGCCTTGCCTCGTCCGTGCAGCGAGCTATTTATCACGTCGTTAACGGCGTGACACTCCCTTGGCTTCCAAAGGTAAGACAGTCCAGCACACCCCCCAAAACACCAACCCGCAAAAGCTATACTCAGCGCGGTCAAATTGCACTGTTAGCCAACTCTCGATTTCACCATGCCTGGCCCAACTTTCCAACTTCTACTCGATTTCTCGAAGCACAGTGTTTGGCCATTCGAAAACATCACCGACCATAAAGACATGAGCAAACTCGTTTCCGAGCTGAGGCTTGGTGTCGATGAAGAGTTGAGTAGAGAACGCTTGAAGGAAATCATTCAAGAGTATCATAGGCGATTTCGCCCCCGTCGCATATTTGAAGATGAAAGGGCCGACAAATTTTCGGACCTTGTGATGGAAGTCTGGACGGAATTTGGAGACATTCTTACGAAAGATGCTCTTTCGGAGCTAAATCGCCGACTGTTGGCGCCAAAACGACCCCGTAATATTGTTCGGTTTTAGAAGAGTTGGTGGATCGAAGCTATTCTACATGACACGAAAGCCGCGCAGGAAGGGACAGTCGCCGCCGCTCCAAATTACTTGGAGACCGAAACGCGGAGGGTGGATGGTTGTTGGCGGTCAGGGACGTCCGAAAGAGAAGGTTTTCGCGTCGCCTTTAGACGCCCTTAACTACTGTGCCCGCGTGTTAGGGCGGACAGGCATTGTAGCCGGTGAGAACACGACAAAACACCAAGAGCTGCCGCAGAACAGTGTTTGGACTGGGGCCCCTTGGGATCATTGTTTCAAACGCTTCAGGTGATACGCAATCTACGTAATAAGGCTTCAGCAACGATGGTCAGAGAGAAACTGAGACCGCGACTTTCCGAGGTGGCGGTTTAAGGCAACCGATGAGCTTGTTCATAACAGCGACGAGCGAATCCCGGTGGTTTTCCGCTAAACGCAGCTCAGAGTAGAAGCTCTTTCGTGCTTGCCGCACCAAAGGCTCAGCCTAGGCGGATTTGGTGGTTCCTCCCTCCGACGCCTCCTCCCCCGCATCCCGCCTCGCCCGCCAGATCGCGTTCATCGCCGAGTGTGATCAGCTGAAGGAAATCTTTCGGCAGACGCTCAACCTGCAGAGCCGCCGCGCGGAGAACGACGCCGAGCACTCGTGGGCGCTCTGCCTCTGCGTGATCGAGGCCGACCTCCTTTAGGGAAGCGCTGATTAATTATCGCCGAAGATTTTGCTAATCGCGCAGTGACCAATTTTCGCGGCAAACCGGCTGTGTGCAGCTGAATATCTGCCCGTAAGAGGCTTTGATTTTTTCAGTTTCCAACTGCATCGAATTAAT
>JANXSC010000412.1 GCA_025352845.1 Opitutaceae bacterium | reverse complement strand
GCCTCGGCGCCGCTGTTGCAGAAAAACACGCGGCCCGGTCCGGCGTAGCCGGTGAGCCGCCGCGCGAGTTCGCCCTGCTGCGGGGTGCGAAAGAGATTGCTGACGTGAATCAGCTCCGCGGCCTGGCGCTGCACGTTCGCGACCCAGTGTGGATGGCAGTGCCCGAGCGCGCTCACCGCGATGCCGGAGGTGAAATCGAGGTAGGCATTGCCGGCGTCGTCCCAGACCTGCGCGCCGCGGCCGCGCACGAGCGTGAGCGGGGCGCGCGCGTAGTTTTTCAAAACGTGCGCGTCGTAGAGCTCGGCCGTGCTGGTGCGAACGATGGAAGGAGCGTTCATGGATTTTGAACCACGAATGGACACGAACTCACACGAATGAAACAACAACCCCGAAACACTCCGGCTGTTTTTTCAGCCATTGGTGTTCATTCGTGTGCATTCGTGGTTTCTAACCATGCACAATCTCGGTGCCGATGCCCTGGTCGGTGAAAATCTCCAGCAGCAGCGAGTGCGGCAGGCGGCCGTCGATGAAGTGCACGCGCTGCACGCCTTCCTCCAGCGCGCGGATCGCACTCTGCACTTTCGGGCGCATGCCCTTGTCGATGACACCTTTTTTCTTGAGGTCGTCGACCTGCGAGATTTTCAGCGTCGAGATGAGCGAGTCGGGATTCTTCGGATCGGCGAGGAGGCCGGGCACGTCGCTCATGTAAACGAGCCGCCGCGCGCGCAGCGCGCTGGCCACGCGGCCGGCCACGAGATCGGCGTTCACGTTGTAGGGTTTGCCGTCGTAGCCCTCCGCTACCGGTGAAATCACGGGGATGAAGCCCTCGCCGATTTCCTTTTTAATCAGCTTCACCTTCACTTCGGTGACATCGCCGACGTAGCCGAGGTCGATCGGGCTGCCGTCGTCGTCGGTCGTGAGTTTCTGGCAGACGAGCACGGTGTCGCCGGGCAGGCCCTTGGGTTTGGCCTTCGCAGCGGCGAGCGCGTCGCAGACCTCCTTGTTCACGACCTCGTCGAGAATTTTCTTCACCACGTTGATCGCGGCCTCGTCGGTCACGCGGAGGCCGTTCACGAACGAGGCCTTCAGGCCCGAGGTCTCCATCGCCTTGGTGATGGCCTTGCCGCCGCCGTGGACAACGACGACATTAATCCCCACCGCCGCGAGAAAAGCGATGTCAGTGGCGACGCGGATGCGCACGGCCGGGTTCGGATCATCCATAAAGCTGCCGCCGTATTTCACGACGAACGTGGAGCCGCGAAAATCCTGGATGTAGGGCAGTGCCTCGAGCAGCACCTTCGCCTTGGCGGTTACGTCAGCGACATTCATCGGCGATCAGGGCGCGCGGCGCAGGGCCGCGAAGGAGTGGAAGGAAAACGAAAAGGCGCTCACGTTTGGCGAAGAGAAGGAGGACTAAGGCACACGCGGCGCGCATTTCCATAAAAATTTTCGTCGATGAGAAGTTCGCATCCGTTTTCCGCAGGTCATTTTGAGCGGAGCGAAGAATCCAGCGGCACTTTCGCCCGTGGTTTCGATTCGCGAGTCCAAATGGATTCTTCGCTCCGCTCAGAATGACAAGGCCATGGGACGGCGTAAAAATTTCTTCTTCACACCGCGGCGCGGCGCGCCCACTTCTCTCGCGTGCCCAGCACCAGTCTTGTCTTCGAAAATCGCGCCGCGCATCGCGCGTGGCTTGCCGCCCACTCGGCGCTCCCCGCCGGCTTCCGCGTCGGCGGCGCGCGCTTCGACTTCATGCCGCGCGAGGCGCCGAAGCCGGCGAAGATGACGCTCACGCTGATCGCCCTCGACCAGCCGACGGCGGCGTTTGCCGCGATGTTCACGCGCAACGCGTTTCCCGGCGCGCCCGTGATCGTCGGGCGCAAGCGGCTCGGCGAGCCCACGCTCGGCGCGGTGATCATCAACAATAAGATTTCCAACGTCTGCGCGCTAGGCGGCGTCGAGGCCTCGGAGAAAATCTGCGTGTCGACCGCGCAGCTCCTCGGGTTTTCGCCGAACCAGATTCTCCCCTGCTCCACCGGCGTGATCGGATGGACGCTGCCGGTGGACGCGATGATCGGCGCGCTGCCGCAGGCGGTGAACGCGCTCGCCGGCCAGTCGATCCTGCCGGCGGCCGAGGGCATCGTGACGACGGATCTCTATCCAAAGGTGCGGCGCGCAACGGTCGGTGCCGGCAGTATCGTCGGCATCGCCAAGGGCGCGGGCATGATCGAGCCGAACATGGCGACGCTGCTCGTTTACATCCTCACCGACATCGCCGTGCCGCGCGCCGAACTCCGCCCGATGCTCGCGCGTGCCGTCGATGCGAGCTTCAACGCCATCAGCGTCGATAGCGACACGAGCACCTCGGACACCGTCGTCGCACTCTCGTCGGGCAAGGTGCCGTTCAACGACTGGGGAACCTTCGAGCGCGGGCTGCACCAGGTCTGCCGCGATCTCGCGGAGGATGTCGTGCGCAACGGCGAGGGCGTGCGGCACGTGATTCGCGTGACGGTGAAAAACGCCGCGAGCCTCGGCCTCGCCCGCGCCCTCGGCAAGGCGATCGTCAACGGCCCGCTCTTCAAGTGCGCCGTGGCCGGCAACGATCCCAACGTGGGCCGCCTGATTCAGGCCATCGGCAAACACGTGGGTGCATATGCGCCGGGGACAAATTTGTCGAAGCTCAGCGCGCGGATGGGTGGCGTGGAGATTTTTGCCAACGGCGTGTTCCAACTCGATCCCGCGAAGGAAGCCGCGCTCGTCGCGCACTTGAAGGGCGCGGAGCTTTATCAGAGCAAGCCGACCGCCGACGGTGTGTTTGCGGCGCCGGTGGATTACCCGCCGCACGAGCGGGCCGTCGAACTCGAGATCGATCTCGGGAACGGTGCCGCGTCGGCGATGGTGCTCGGCGGCGATCTCACGCACGAATATGTGAGCGAAAACGCGGACTACCGCAGCTGAAAAAGGAATTCAAAAGCCAGAAAACCAGAAACCGGAAGATCGATTCCTGGTTTCCTGGCTTCTGAATTTATCCCCCTGTCATTGTTCCGGATTTTCCGGCTTGCCGCTCAAAAATCTCAGATGAGCCCAGCGGTCTCATCGAAACCGCACCACAGGTTCATGATCTGCACGGCCTGGCCGCTGGCGCCTTTCACGAGGTTGTCCTCGGCGGCGGTGATCACGAAATTATTGGTGCGCGGATCGTAGACGGCGGACATGTCGATGCGATTGGTGCCGATCGTGTGCGCGGTGTCAGGCGTCTCGCCCGACGGCAGAAGTTGGACGAACGGCCGGCCGGCATACGTGTCGCGCCACACCGCGTAGAGCCGCTCGACGGTCGCACCCGCAGTGGCGGGCACGGTGATCGTGGTGGCGATGCCGCGGCGCATGGGCGCGAGGTGCGGGTTGAACTGGATGATCGTCTTCGCGCCCGTGTGCAGCGCGAGTTGTTCCTCGATCTCGGCGAGATGGCGGTGCTGCACAAGGCCGTAGGCCTTGATGCTCTCGGCGCGCTCGACGAAGAGATATATCTCCTCCGCCTTCTTGCCGGCGCCGCTCACGCCGCTGTAGGAATTGACGACGATGTGCTCGCGCGAAATCACGCCCGCTTTTAACAGCGGCACGAGCGGCACGAGGATGCTCGTCGGGTAGCAGCCGGGCGCGGCGACGAGCTTCGCCTCGGTCTTCCACGCGGGCGGCGTCAGCTCGGGCAGCACGAAACGCGCGCTCGCCAGCAATTCCGGCGCGTGGTGCTCGCCGTAGTATTTCTGGTAGGTCGCGAGGTCGGCGATGCGGAAGTCGGCGCTGAGATCGATCACGCGTTTGCCGCCGGCGACGAGGGCCTTGGCGAAGGTCGCGGCCGCGCCGTGCGGCAGCGCGAGGAAAAACAGATCGATGTCGCCCGCGGCCAGCGCCGCCGGATCGGAGTCGGTGAATTTCAGGCCGCGGTCGGCGCCGCGCACGGAAGGAATGACGGTGGCGAGCGGCTTGCCGGCCTGGCTGCGCGAGGTGACGCACGCGAGCGTGACGCGCGGATGGCCGAGCAGGAGCTTGACGAGAACTTCGCCCGAATAACCGGAGGCGCCGACGATGCCGACTTTCATGGCGGATCACCTTCGCCCACGGCGGCGCGGTTATCCAGTTCGATTTTTGCGCGGGCGACACAGCGGAGGTGGAAATCGGCGCGCCGGTGTCCGGTCACGAAAAAGCCCGCGCGGGCAAGGCGCGGGCCGAAGCCATTTGGAATCGCAGCAGATTAAAACGGGAACGCGTAGCTGACCGTCACGACACCGCGTCCGACAGCCCCGGTGTTCACGGTTTTCGGCGCGCGGCCCTGCTTGAAGAAGTTGTTGCGGCCCTCGGTGTAGGCCCAGCCCACGGAGAGTTTCTGGTCCTTGGCGATCTGGAAGGGCAGCGTGATACCGGCGAGCCAGTATTCGCCCCAGTTCTTCGTGGCGGGATTACTGTTCTCCAGCGCATCGGTGGCCTTGAACGTGCCGTAGGTGCCGAGGAAATCGATCTCGGTGCCGAGCTCCTTCAACGGCACGGCGTAGGCGACGCTGCCCTCGAACAGCGTCTGTTTCAACACGACGTCGTAATAGATCTTGGGCGTAAACTTGATGCCTTCGACGGTGTAGTTGAGCGCGAGGCTGGGCTCGAAGGTGGTCTTGTAGAATCCGTCCTTCTTGTGCGCGGCCGGGAAGAGATAGAGGATGAAGCCCGGCTGAAGCGTGAGGTCTTTCGCGAGTTCGACCGTATAGGAGCCATACGGATCGATTTCGGGGTTGGACTGGCCGGGCACGCGATCCTTCAGCGGGAAGTTCGTCCACAAGCCGGCCGTGAGCGGGCCTGCGGCATATTCGACCACGGGCTGGAACGACGGGCCGCCACGACGCACGCCGCGAAACGAGTATTGCGACACCAGCGTCGGCGCGACGGTCACGGACATGTCGGGCGCGCCGAGTGCGGCCGCAGCGAGCATGATGGCAACGAAGAATGCGACGGGGTTTCGGTTCATGCCATAGGCGGTTTACCCGGACACAAAAAGAGCGGCGCGCCGAAAAGCGAGCCGCCCGTGGTGGTCGTTGGCTTGACGAAAACTCAGAACGCCAGCACCGCATCCACGCCAAACGTGAGCTGCGACTTGTGTTTGGAATCCACGAACGCCTTCGTTTTGCTCGACCGGTCGTAGCGCAATTCGGGGCGAATCACCAGGCTGGCGAGCGGCTTCGCCACGGGCACCTTGATGCTCAGACCGACAGTGAGGGCGCTGTAGGTGGTGTTGCCGCCGCCGACGGTGCGCGGATCCCTAGTCGGCTTGCCGCGGAGCGCGTTCATCACGTCGTCGTTGTTGCCAAACTGCGCGACGTAGAAACCGTTTTTGTCCTTCCAGATTTCGCCGCGCACCTGGACGGTCAGGGTGTCGCTCACTTTGTAGAGGTAATATTCGGCGATCCCATAGCCCTTGGCTTTGGCGGCATCGTCCTGAATGTAATTGAGGTCGGTGATAACAGATTCCTTGTCGGAGAGAGCGTAGGTGAACGTCAGGTCATTGAGATAGCGGTAGTTTTTATTGTCCTTCGGCGTCTCCGGCCCGATGTGGGTGCTGAGAAGTGCCGTCAGCTTCCCTTCGGTGAACCCGATGCCACCGTGGAAGGAGAAGGTGTGATTGTTGTCGGTGAGCGACGTGTTTACGCCGCGCGTGATGCCGGCATAAAGGTCGAATTGTTTGGTGGCGTGGAGCACCGCGAGCACACCAGTGTGATTGAACGGAATGCCGAAATTGAAGATGTAAGTATGCGAATAGAAGGGGTCGTTGCGCGGGTCGATCGTCTCCGCGCCCTCGAGCGTCACGAACTTGCCGGCTTTCACGTCCAAGCCGCCGTCAGTTAGTCCCGGGACGTGAAAGTTGAAATACGCCTCGACCACGTCCGGTTGCAGCATTTTGTTGGACGCGTTGTCCAGCAGGCCTTGCGAATGAATGAAACGCGCATCACTGCCAAACATGCCCTGAATCTTGTAGCCCCAGTCCGATTCTCCCGGCTTGGCCGCAAGCGTTTTCTCGGCGGTGAGCACCACTTGGTTCAACATCACCTCGTTTGCGCGGTCGTCGAAGAGGCGACCGAAGTTCTGGCGGTCTTTCGGCTGTTTGCTATTGAGCGTCGCCCCGGCTTGGACCCAGCCATAGGTGCTGAAAGGCGAAGTGGGCACAGGGGGCATGGCGGGCATCGTCGGCATGGAGGGCATGGCGGGCGTGGCACGGGTGGCAGGTTCGGCAGGTTCGGCAGGCGGGGGAGTCTGGGCTTGAACGGAAAGCGCTCCGAGAGTCAGGGCGCTGAGGACGAGGGTTGTTTTCTTGTTCATACGAATGAGATTTTCTTGGCAGCCATGAACCGGGTCATGGCCGGACGACAACACAGTTAGCAGGTGCCTTGCCAAGTAGCCGCCCGCCGGAAACGAGTTGGACTATGACATAGAAATCGCCCCCTATACATTGCGGTGCCAGCGTCATCTCCGGCGAAATTCGCGGCCTTGACCGATTAACCCGCAAAAAAAACACCGTTGAGCCCGATTGGTTTAATCTGTGCTCATCCGGGTAATCCGCCGTTAACAAACTCCGCCGATGCACCTCACCCCCCGCGAACGCGAAAAGCTCCTCATCGTCACCGCCGCCGACCTCGCCCGTCGCCGCCAGGCCCGCGGCCTGAAGCTCAACTATCCTGAGGCCATCGCGATCATCACCTACGAGATCATCGAGGGCGCGCGTGACGGCCGCTCCGTCGCCGACCTCATGAGCTACGGCACCACGATCCTTAAACTCTCCGACGTGATGGAAGGCATCCCCGAGATGATTCACGACGTGCAGGTCGAGGCCACTTTTCCCGACGGCACGAAGCTCGTCACCGTTCACCACCCTATCCGATGAATTGCGGATTTCGGATCGCGGATTTCGGAGAAAAGAAGCTCATCCCACCCCGACCTCGCGTTGTTTTTCTATCCGCAATCCGAAATCCGCATTCCGCAATCCCATGATCCCCGGCGAAATCATCGTGGCCGAAGACGGCCCATTGCCTGCTAACCTCCACCTCGCGACTCTCACACTCGACGTCACCAACACCGGTGACCGCCCGATCCAAATCGGCTCCCACTATCATTTCTTCGAGACCAACGAGGCGCTCCACTTCGATCGCGCCGCGTCACGGGGCTTTCGGCTCAACATCCCCGCCGGCACCGCCGTGCGCTTCGAGGCTGGTGATACAAAGCGCGTCCAACTCGTCGCCCTCGCCGGTCTCCGCGAAGTCTATGGCCTCAACGCCAAAATCAACGGCAAGCTCGATCGGAAGTGGCACGGGCGTCCCGCCCGTGATCCGAAACCCACGGGCAAGATGCCCGTGCCTCGGTCCAGCCATCGCTCCGCCAATCCGCAATCCGCAATCCGCAATCCGAAATCGAGATGAGCCTCCAGCTTTCCCGCCGCCAATACGCCGAAATGTTCGGCCCCACCGTCGGTGACCGCGTGCGCCTCGCCGACACCGATCTCTTCGTGCAGGTCGAGCGCGACCTCATCGCCGAGGGCGGCGGCTACGGTAACGAAATCAAATTCGGCGGCGGCAAGGTCATCCGCGACGGCATGGGCCAGTCGCCCACCGCGCTCGACGCCGACTGCCTCGACCTCGTCATCACCAACGCCCTCATCCTCGATCCGATCCTCGGCGTCATCAAAGCCGACATCGGCATCAAACACGGCCTCATCGTCGGCATCGGCCACGCGGGCAACCCCGGCATCCAGTCCGGTCTCGGCTCCGCTTACGCCGATCCGAAGACGAAGAAAAAAAACCCAATGGTCGTCGGTGCCGCGACCGAAGTCCTCGCCGGCGAAGGCCACATCATCACGGCCGGCGGCATCGATACTCACATCCACTTCATCTGCCCCCAGCAGATCGACGAGGCCCTCAGCGCCGGCATCACCACCATGCTCGGCGGCGGCACCGGCCCGACGCATGGCACGTTCGCCACCACCTGCACCCCCGGAAAGTGGAACCTGCACCGCATGCTCGAAGCCGCCGAGGCCTACCCGATGAACCTCGGCTTCCTCGGCAAGGGTAACTGCGGCACCGCCGCCCCGCTCCGCGAACAAATCCTCGCCGGCGCCATCGGTCTCAAACTTCACGAAGACTGGGGCACCACACCCGCCGCCATCGACGTCTGTCTCGGCGTCGCCGACGAACTCGACGTCCAGGTCGCCATCCACACCGACACGCTCAACGAGTCCGGCTACGTCGACGACACCATCCGCGCCTTCAAGGGCCGCACCATCCATACGTTTCACTCCGAAGGTGCCGGCGGCGGCCACGCGCCCGACATCATCCGCGTCTGCGGCGAGCCCAACGTGCTCCCCTCCTCCACCAACCCGACGCGACCTTTCACCGTCAACACCATCGACGAGCACCTCGACATGCTCATGGTCTGCCACCACCTCGATTCGAAAATTCCCGAGGACGTCGCGTTCGCCGAGAGCCGCATTCGTCCCGAGACTATCGCCGCCGAAGATTGCCTCCACGACCTCGGTGCCATCTCGATGATGTCGTCCGATTCGCAGGCGATGGGCCGCATCGGCGAAGTCATCATCCGCACGTGGCAGACCGCGCACAAAATGAAGACGCAGTTCGGCGTGCTCTCCGGCCCATCGCACCCCGCCGCCGACAATTTCCGCGCCCTCCGCTACCTCGCGAAATACACGATCAACCCCGCGATCGCCCACGGCATCAGCCACATCGTCGGCTCCATCGCCGTCGGCAAACTCGCTGACCTCGTCATCTTCAAGCCCGCGCTCTTCGGCGTGAAACCCGAGACCATCCTCAAAGGCGGCTTCATCGCGTGGGCCAACATGGGCGACCCCAACGCCTCGATCCCCACGCCGCAGCCGACCTTCTACCGCCCGCAATGGGGCGCGGCCGGCAAAGCGGTCGCCTCAACCAACATCACCTTCGTCAGCGAAGCTTCGCTCAAGAAAGGCAAGCTCGCCGACCTCGGCCTACAGCGCCGCCTCGAGCCCGTGAAGCGCTGCCGCAAAATCGGCAAACGCGACATGATCCTCAACGACGCGCTGCCCAAGATCGAAGTCGATCCCGAAACCTACACCGTCAAAGCCGACGGCCGCATCCTCACCTGCGAACCCGCCAAAGTCCTCCCGATGGCGCAGCGGTATTTTCTATTCTGACAAACACTCGCGATGTCGGAGTTTGGCTCCTCAATCACTTGCCCCTTTTTACGCCTGTCGCTTCATTTTTGGACATGAAGCGTGGAAATGGGATTGAACAGCTCTTCCCTACAAAAAAACTGAGAGCGCAGTTTGAAGGCATAACCTCCACACTCGACCGCTTTCAAAGGAAAGCCCTCAAATACCCCAGTGCGTCAGAAGACGGGTATATTTTTCGCGGCGAATTGAACTACAAAACGCCGTTACAGAGTTCGCTTGAGCGAAAGCTATGGAAGAGGAATGAGTGGAAGGATTCTGCGTTCATTCCCCGTCATCAAATTGCAGCTGCCGAAAAGCGAATCGTGGAGGATTTTGTTCACGAAGCCAAAGCTGGCGTTGCCACGCTCGTCACAAACCACAACAGCAACCAATGGCCCCCACCGGGCGAGCGAGACGTCTTCTGGTGGCTGGCACTTATGCAGCACTATGACCAGCCGACGCGCTTGATCGATTTTAGCTTGGACGTCTATGTCGCCCTGTTCTTCGCCTTGGAGCACTACTTTAAGCTCCGTGGCTTTGACCCTCTGACCTCGTCTGAACCAAACCTCGCAATCTATTGTTTTCCGTGTCGCGACACAAAGACTGAGAATCCCGCAGACACCAATAAGACCCCGATTGCACCGAGTTCCAGTGGCATCGACATGAGCCGAGCACTTGGGGCGCTGATGAAGCTCGATTGCATGGCGGACTGCAAATTCGAGGAAGAGAGATTGTCCGATCAGAAATTCGCTTGGGATCGCCCACACTTCGAGAATCCACGCCTCCGCAGGCAACAGGGTATGTTCGCCTATCCTTTTCAGTATCCGAACGAATTCAGAAAGGGCTCGGGCAGTTGGTTCGCTGACAACCTTCCTAAAGACGGAAAATTTAATCTCATAGGATCTCGGTTACCCGCACAGTGCCTTCGTATTCCAATCAAGAAGCCCGAGGTCGCAGAAAAGCTCTACGAGCGTTTGAAATCTCTCGGGACTACGCCAGCGACCATCTATGCCGATTTCGCTAAGGTCGGGATGAGGCCCGGCCACTACTGCCAAAGCTGCGCGGAAAGCACCGAGCTCGCACGGAGCCAACACCAAGCTTTCAACCAATAGGCTTCTTGCTATGTTCGTCACATGATTTCCGCCGACCTGATCACGATCAACCCCGACATCCTCGGCGGCACGCCGGTGTTCAAGGGCACGCGCGTTCCAGTCAAGACGCTCTTCGACTACGTCGAAAACAACTACACGCTCGACGAATTCCTTGAGTGCTTCCCGTCGGTCACGCGCGAGATGGCCCGCCGGGTGTTGGAACGCTCGGAGGCCGCACTGCTTCTGCCCGCCTCGGCATGAAGGTTTTGCTGGACGAGTGCGTGCCGTGGCCCTTGCACAAGCTTCTCCCCGGCTACGACTGCAAGACCGCGCAGCAATGCGGATGGGGCGGCATTCAAAACGGCGACCTACTCCGGAAAGCCGAGGGCCAGTTCGATGTGTTCATCACCTCGGATCAAAACATCCGCTACCAGCAAAACCTCGCGGGCCGCACGATTCCGATTCTTGAGCTTTCGACCAACGACCTGCGGCGCATCCGGGCCGCGGCTGAATCGATTCGATCCGCCGTCATGAGCATCCGGCTCGGCAATTATCTCCGATTGGAGATTCCCTGAATGGATTCCGCCCTGCACTTAATTCACGGTCCGATCCTCGAGCCAACGCCAGCCACTCCTGAAATCGTGCTGCGCGTCGATCGCCTCGCGCTCGCGAAACGTCTCTGGCGCGGCACAGCGGAGGACGGCACGGAGTTCGGTTTCGAACTCTCTGCCCCGCTCAAGACCGGCGATGTCTTCTTCCAATCTCCAACCGCGCGCTACGTCATTTACCAGTATCCTGAGCCAGTCGTGGAAATCTCGCTCGACGTCGCGCCCTCCGCTGCGGCTGGCATCGGTTGGGCCATCGGCAATCTCCACCTCGAACTCTCCGCCGATGCAACGCGTCTTCTCGCACCCGACGAGCCCGCGGTGCGCCAACTCCTCGACCGGCTCAAAGTGCCATTCACGCCGACCATCGCTATCTTTCGTCCCGGTCGCTTCGCGCGCGGACAGCAACCCAGTCATGAACTCGGTCTCAGCCACAAGCACTGAGCCGTGGCACGGGCGTCCCGCCCGTGGGTCGGAAAATCACGGACAGAATGCCCGTGCCACTTCAACATGGCTCGTCGGGCTCCTGCAAGCCGGCGACTCGTTCTACCCGACGGGCAGCTACGCTCACTCGTTCGGTTTGGAACCGCTCGTGCAGGAGGGCGTCGTGCGCGACCGCGCTACGCTCCGCGATTTCATTTTCCTATCAGCGCTCCCGGCCCTGCGTCATACGGAACTCCCTCTCGCCGCCCACGCGTGGCACGCTTTCGGCGGAGCAAACTGGTCCCGCATCGGCGAACTCTGCGTGCTCTCCTCCGCGCTCAAGACCGCCCGCGAGGCCCGCGCCGCCTCTGAAAACATCGGCCGTCAGCGCGCCGAACTGATGGCCACGCTGCGCGCCCATCCGCTCGCCCAAGAATTCCTCACGCGCGCATCCGTCGAATCCTGGCCCCACTCCGCGTCGATCTCCGCCGCCCTCGAAGGCCGCGTGCTCGGCGCCCCTCTCACCGCCGTGCTCGCCGGGATTTCCTACGCGACGCTTTCCGCGCTCCTCTCGGCCGCGATGAAAATTCTCCGCCTCGGGCAAAACGCTTCGCAGTCGCTCCTCACCGAAGCGCTCGGCGCGTCACCCGCACTGATCGCCGCCGCCGAATCCACGCCCTTCGAGGAAATCGGCTGGTTCAACCCCTGGCTCGACATCGCCGCCGCCCGCCATGAAACCGCGGATGCCCGCATGTTCATTTCCTGATCGCCCGCAATCGAGAATCCAAATTCGAAAATCCATGACCCGTCCTCCCCGCATCGGCATCGGCGGCCCCGTCGGCTCCGGCAAAACGATGCTTTGCCTCAAACTCTGCCAACGTCTGCGCGAGCGCACCTCGATGGCGGTCGTGACCAACGACATTTATTGCTCGGAGGACGCGCAGTTCCTGATCCAACACAGCGCGCTGCCCGCCGAGCGCATCGCGGGCGTCGAGACGGGCGGCTGCCCGCACACCGCCATCCGCGACGACACGACGATGAACGAGCAGGCCTGCCGCGCGCTCGAGACCAAGTTTCCCGACCTGCAACTTCTCCTCGTCGAAAGCGGTGGCGACAATCTCACTGCCACCTTTTCCCCCGAACTGGTCGATGCGTTCATCTACGTGATCGATGTGGCGGGGGGGGACAAAATCCCGCGCAAGGGCGGCCCCGCGATCCGTTTCAGCGATCTGCTCATCATCAACAAAATCGACCTCGCCCCACTCGTCGGCGCCGACCTCGGCGTGATGGACCGCGATGCGAAGCTTCAGCGCGGGGCGCGACCGTTCTTGTTCTGCGATCTCAAGCGCGAGCACAACCTCGACGCCGTGATCGCGTGGATCGAACATGAGGTGTTGTTCGCGCAGAAGGCGAAAAGTAGTGCGGTGCTTCCGCCCGCACTTCGAAAACCCTGAGCGCTCCGAGCGCGGGCTAAAGCACCGCGCTACTTCCGATGCCCAGTTTCTCCGGCCACCTCTCGCTGCGCGCCGCAACTCGCGCGCACGGGCGCACCGTGCTCGCGACGCAGTCGTTTCGCGCTCCGTATCACATCAGCAAGCCCTACTGGGACGCCGAGATACGCACGCTACATGTGCAAGTCGTCAATCCCACGGCGGGAATCCTAGCCGGCGACCGACTCGAATCAGAAATTGCGGTCGATGCGGGTGCCGCGCTCCTCGTGACCACACCGAGCGCGAGCCGGCTTTTCCACATGCGCGACGGCGTGGCAGAGTGTCGCCAACATTTCTCCGTCGCGGCGAACGCCTGGCTTGAAGTGATGCCCGAGCCACTCGTGCCGCACCGCGCGTCTCGTTATCGTCAGGTGACGACAGTCGAGGTCGAGCCGAGCGGCGAACTCCTTTTTGTCGATCAACTCATGCCCGGCCGAGTTGGACACGGCGAAGCCTGGGTGTGGGACCGGTTGCAACTGGAGCTGACCGTCCGCGTCGGTGGTGAGCTGGCGTTGCGCGAGCGATTCGATCAAAGCGGTGAGGAGCTCCGTCAATTGGCCGCGCTCGCGGGGTCGGGGGCGAAGGCGTGTTTCGCCAACGCGATTTTGATCGCACCGGCAGCAGTCGCCAGCGGCGAGCCACCGTGGCGAGCGCAACTAAGCGCGCTCCATCGCGACGGAGTCTGGGCCGGCGTCAGCCCATTGCGGCGCGGCGGCTGGAGCCTGAAAATCGTCGCGCCCGACACGATCCATCTGCGCAAAACCGTGCGCGAGGCGCGGCAGATTCTCGCGGGCTATTTTCCCCGGCTCGGCTGCGACACACGCAAACTTTGAATTTGCCGTCCCGCCCGCCGCCGTAGCACGACCACCAGCAGAAATGCGGTCGTCCCAACCAGGGCGAAGCATCCGGCCGTCGCGAGCGGATGATCGGCAAGGTGGCTCAAATCCCACGTGAGCCCATGATCGCCGTCGTGACCGGGATGGGCGACCAACGCGGAAACCGAAAACAAGTAAGCGGCGGAAAACGCGGCGAGCCGTTGAACGGGGGATTTCATGCTGCCACTCATTAAGCAGGTCACATTCCAGTCCGCGACTCAGAATTATTGAGGATCACCCAAAGAAGAGTCAGCGCCCCGAAGTAGGGCAGGTTTTCGACCTGCCCTTTTCGCCTCCGAAGGCGGGTCAGAGACCCGCCCTACTTTCAAACCCGCGCCGTCACATCTTGAGGTAAGTCTCGATAAACGCCGATAGCTGCGTTTGTGCGGGAGAGCGCTTTCCCAAGCACCTGCCTCGCGAATCTTCTTCAGCGGTTAGGAAACCGACGCTCCGAAAAACAAAAAACGCCGCGCGCAATAAAGCGGGCGGCGTTTGAAAACAGGGTTTGAGCAACGTGAAAGTAACTCGCCGTCCCGGAGCGCTTAGCGCTTCGAGAACTGGAAGCGCTTGCGGGCGCCGGGCTGGCCGGGCTTTTTGCGTTCTTTGGCGCGGGGGTCGCGCTTGATGTGGCCGGCCTTCTTGAGCTTCGGGCGCAGCTCAGCGTTCATCTTTTGGAGGGCGCGGGCGATGCCGTGCGCCACCGCGCCAGCCTGACCGGCGACGCCGCCACCGGCGACGTTGACGGTGACGTCAATCTTGTCGCGGAGCTCGACGGTGAGAAGCGGGGCGTAGGCCTGCTTCGAGAAATTCTCGTGGGAGAAATAGTCGTCGAAGGTGCGGCCATTAGCCATCAGTTTGCCGGTGCCCTCGCTAAGGCGCACGCGCGCGGTTGAGGTCTTGCGGCGGCCGGTGGCGAGGAAGAGATTGGCGGGAGTGGCGGGAGTGACAGCGCTCATGGGCGATCAGGGAATCAGACGGAAATCTTCTGGGGTTGGTTGGCCTCGTGCGTGTGCTTCGGGCCGGCGAACACGCGGAGCTTGGTCAGCATGTGGGCGGCGATGCGGTTCTTCGGGAGCATGCCTTTGACGGCGTGCTCGATGATGAACTCCGGATGGCGCACCCGCTGCTCGGACAGCTTGCGGTAGCTCTCGCCGCCGACGAAGCCCGAGAAAAACATATACTCGTTCTGCACTTCCTTCTTACCCGTGACGACGACCTTCTCCGCGTTGATCACAACCACGAAATCGCCGGTGTCGATGGTGGGAGTGTAGGTCACCTTGTGGCGGCCGCGGATGAGGGTGGCGGCCTTGACGGCGAGACGACCGAGCGGCACCCCGGTGGCATCGATAAGATGCCACTTGGGTTGCACCGTCTCCTTCTTGGCGAGGAACGTTTTCATGCGAAAAGAGGCCAATAGCTACGGTCAAAAGAAAACCTGTCAACGACCATTTCTCCTCCAATGAAAAACGGGGCCCATCTCAGTTTCGTGCAGTGGTGGCCGATGCCGGGCGTAGCGCGGTCAGCCTGACCGCATTGATCGACCCAGCACGGGCAGGCTGCCCGTGCCACGTTACGGCGCGTTTACTCTCAAAGCCCGCCCGCAAGAAACTGAGATGCGCCCTGAAAAACGCCTCGCCACCGCAGCAATCTCCCTCGCCCGCTGCGCGGCACGCACAACCGATCTTGTTTCGGGCGGACAATGTGCGAGCCTGCCCCGCCATGAGCAACGCGCCCAAAAACTCACGCTTTCCCCTGCTGGCCGCCAGCTTGGCGGGATTCACCGGCATCGTGTTCGGCACGCTCGGTGCCCACTACATGAAAGCCCTGCTCACCGAGCGGGGCATGGCCGTGTCATGGGAAACCGGCGCGCGCTACCATCTGTTGCACGCGTTGGCTTTGCTGGGAATCGCGGCTTGGCTCCGCGCCACTCCTACTGGAGCTGGGGGCGCTCTGGGACTTTGGGCTGCCCGCTGCTGGGTGCTAGGAACAGTGCTTTTCTCCGGCTCGCTCTACTGGCTCGCGCTGGGCGGCCCGCGCTGGCTCGGCCCGGTCACTCCGCTGGGTGGCATTATTTTGATGGTCGGCTGGCTGCTGGTCGCGATCGCGGCCGCTGCGAGGCGGCCCCAACTCTAAAACGCAGCATGCCAGACCTGCCAGAGCTGCCGTCGGACCTGCGCGCGATGCTCGACGCGGTGCGTCAGATCGGCCGCCCGCGGCTTGTGGGCGGCGGCGTGCGCGACTGGCTGCTCGGCATCGCGGCGAAGGATTTCGATGTCGAGGTAGGCGGCGTCGACTTCGAGTCACTCCAGCGCGCGCTCGGGCGCTTCGGCGCCACCGATGTCGTCGGCCGCAGCTTCGGCGTGCTCAAGGTCCGCAGCCGCGCCAGCGGGCAGGAATACGATTTCTCGCTGCCGCGCCGCGAATCCAAGACCGGTGCCGGCCACCGCGGCTTCGCGGTGCAGCCCGACCCGGAGCTGAGTGACGCCGCCGCCGCAGCCCGGCGCGACTTCACCGTCAACGCCATCGCCCTCGATCCGTTTACCGGCGAGCTGATCGATCCGCACGGCGGGCAACGCGATCTCGCGACGCGCACGCTGCGACACACGAGCGCGGCCTTCGCCGAGGATCCTTTGCGCGTGCTGCGCGGGATGCAGCTCGCGGCGCGTTTCGATTTCACGCTCGCCCCGGAAACAGCCGCGCTGTGCCGCACGATTTCATCCACGTTTGCGGAACTCCCCGTCGAGCGCGTCTGGGGCGAGTGGGAAAAATGGGCCACGAAATCCACGCGACCCTCCCGCGGCCTCGCCGTGCTCGAGGAATCCGGCTGGCTCCCCCACTTCCCCGAAATCGCCGCGCTGCGCGGCACACCGCAGGATCCCGATTGGCATCCGGAGGGCGATGTGTTCACGCACACGCAACACTGCCTCGATGCGCTGGTCGCGCTCGCCGGCTGGTGCGACCTCGCACCCGCGCGGCGGCGGCTGTTGATGTTTGCCGTGCTCGCTCATGACTTCGGCAAACCCGCCACGACCGCCCGCGCCGAGAAACGCGGCGTGCTCCGCTGGGTGAGTCTCGGGCACGAGGCGGCCGGCGGCCCGCTCGCGATTCAGTTTCTCCGCCGCATCGGCGCGCCGCTCGATCACGATGCGCCCGTCAGCGCGCTGGTGACGAATCACCTCGCGCATCACCACGGCCAGGCCGGGTTCTCCGCCACGAGTGTCCGCCGGCTCGCACGCAAACTCGCCCCCGCCACCATCGACGATCTCGCGCTCGTGATGCGGGCCGATGCCAACGGCCGCCCTCCCCTGCTCTCTCCCGAGAGCCACGCCCGCATCGACGAGCTTGTCGCGCAGGCCCACGCGCTCGCGCTCGACGACGCCGCGCCGAAACCGCTCCTGCTCGGTCGCCACCTCATCGCGCTCGGACTGAAGCCCGGGCCGCGTTTTCAACCGCTGCTTGACGCCGCGTTCGAGGCGCAGCTCGACGGCGCGTTCGCCGATGAGGCGTCAGGCGCTGAGTGGCTCCGCCAACACCTCAGCCTCCCGGGAAATTGACTCCGCCGGCCATCCGCGCTGAGTCGGGCGCACCATGAAATCCGGCCTTCCGCGCGCTTTGCTGGCCGCCTTGCTCGGCGCGCTCGTTATCCCCGCCCTCTCCGCCGCCGTCGCCCCGCCGCCGATCCCGATCGAGCAGTTCTACACGCTGTCGCAGGTGCGCCAGCCGCGGCTCTCGCCCGACGGAAAAAAAATCGCTTTCCTCTTCCCACACGAAAAACGCTACGCCCTCGGCGTCTTCGATCGGGCCACCAACGAATCGCGGATGATTGTGCGCGGGACGGATGAGAGCATCGCGCGTTTCTTCTGGAAGGGAAACGACCGGCTCGTGTTCGAGGCCGATGTCGCGGGCAACGAATCGTTCTTCGTCGGCTCGACCGACCTCACGGGCAAAAACGTGCTGCGCATCGCGGAGTCGCAACGGATCGAGAACAACCTCACGGGCGATTTCGCCGGCATCATCGACGCGCTGCCCCTCGATCCGGCGCGCATCGCCGTGATCGGCTTTTTCGCCGGTAACATCGACAACGTCACCTTCGTCGGCGGCGCCCCCATCATCGCCCGCCTCAACGTCCGCAACCTCGGGCGCTCGCCGCTCCTCGAAATCCGCGACTCCGATCGTCACGTGAAGTTCGTCCTCGATCAGCGCGGCGCGCTGCGGCTGCGCTCACGGCTGGAGGGCAAGACGCTCGTCTGGGAACACCGCGCCGACGACGGCCAGGTTTTCAAACGCGTCGCCACGCACCCGTATCACGGCTACGCCGAGACGTGGGAGCCCGAGTTCTTCGCCGCCGACAACGTCACGCTCTGGCTGCTCTCGCGCGAGGAGCACGATCGCGGCGCGCTCTACGCGATGAACACGCGGACCTTCGAGCGCGGCCCCGCGCTCTTCGTCCCGCCCGAGGGCGAGATCAGCGACGTCATCGTGAGCCGCGATCGCACGCGGCTGCTCGGCGTGCGCTACGAGGCGGAGCGCGAGCGCTACCACTGGTTCGACCCCGCGCGCGGCGAGTTGCAGGCGAAACTCGCCGCGACGTTTGTCGGTTGCGATGTGCGCGTCTCCAGTGTCTCCGACGACGAGAGCGTCGCCCTCGTGTGGGTCGGCCACGATCGCGAGCCCGGCGTTTACTACGTGCTCGATCAGAAGGCGGGCTCGCTCGTGCAGTTCAAGCGCACGCGCGAACTCGATCCGGCGCGGCTCAGCCCGCGCACGGCGATCCGCTACCGCGCGCGCGACGGCCTGGAAATCCACGGCTACCTCACGCTGCCGCGCGGCGGCACCGGGAAAAATCTCCCGCTCGTGATGCACCCGCACGGCGGACCCTTCGGCATCCGCGAACACTGGGGCTGGGATACCGACGCGCAGTTTCTCGCCAGCCGCGGCTACGCCGTGCTCCAGCCCAACTACCGCGGCTCCGGCGGCTACGGCCGCGAGTTCATCAACAAGGGCCGCCAGCAATGGGGCCGCGCGATGCAGGACGATCTCACCGACGGCGTGCAATGGGCCATCGCGCAGGGCATCGCCGATCCCGCGCGTGTCGCGATCTATGGCGCGAGCTACGGCGGCTATGCGTCGCTCGCCGGCGCGATGCTCACCCCAGATCTCTACGCGTGCACGGTGAACTACGTCGGCGCCGCCGACCTCGAGCTCACGTTTTGGCGGCGAGGCGAGGATGCATGGCGCACCGGAGATGAGTTCAACTATCGCAACGAATGGGTCGGCGCCACGCGCGCCTACCGCGATGCGACCTCGCCCATCCTACTTGTCGAGCGCCTCAAGATTCCCACCCTCCACGCCTACGGTGCCGAGGATCCGCGCGTGGTGATCAACCACTGGACGCGCCTGGAATCGCAGCTCAAGA
>JANXSC010000384.1 GCA_025352845.1 Opitutaceae bacterium | reverse complement strand
GCTCCACTTGGTTCCAAGGCCAGGGGCTTTGGCAGCACATCCCCGAAAGCGACTGGCACGACTGGACGTGGCAGCTCAAGAACCGGATCACGACGACGGAGCAGTTGGAGAAGTTCATGACGCTCACGTCGGACGAGAAGGCCGGCTGCGAGCACGCCAACCAGAAGCTCGCCCTCGCGATCACGCCGTATTTTTTCAACCTGATCGACCGCAACGATCCAAACTGTCCGCTGCGGAAACAGGTGATTCCGCGCGCGGGCGAATTGTTGGTGAGCGAGGGGGAGATGCTCGATTCGCTCGACGAGGACGGCCACTCGCCGGTGCCGGGGCTGGTGCACCGCTACCCGGATCGCGTGCTGTTTCTCGTGACGGATCGGTGCGCGGCCTATTGCCGCTACTGCACGCGGAGCCGGCTGGTCTCAAACGCGCAGGACTACAATTTCCATCCGGAATACGAGCAGGGCCTGCGTTACATCGAGGCGCACCCGGAAATCCGTGATGTGCTGCTCTCCGGCGGCGATCCGTTGCTGCTCTCCGACAAAAAACTCGAGCACCTGATCTCACGGTTGCGCGCGATCAAGCACGTGGAGTTTATCCGCATCGGTTCGCGCATCCCGGTTTTTCTGCCGCAGCGGATCACGCCGGAGCTTTGCGAGATTTTTAAGAAATACGGACCGATCTGGATGAGTATCCACGTGAACCATCCGAAGGAATGCACGGCGGAGCTGAAGGCGGCGTGCGAGCGGCTGAGTTTCGCGGGCGTGCCGCTCGGCAACCAGAGCGTGCTGCTGGCCGGCGTAAACGACGACTTGGACGTGATGAAAGCACTCGTGCATCGTCTGCTGCGG
Source organism: Opitutaceae bacterium (assembly GCA_025352845.1). Classification (GTDB taxonomy): domain Bacteria; phylum Verrucomicrobiota; class Verrucomicrobiia; order Opitutales; family Opitutaceae; genus ER46. The sequence goes on along the minus strand of JANXSC010000384.1, from coordinate 10,979 downwards.
ATGCGCGTGCGGCCTTACTACCTTTACCAGATGGACCTCATCACGGGCGGGGCGCACTTCAAAGTCGATGTGCGCAAGGGGCTTGAGATCATCCGCGGTTTGCGCGGCCACACGACGGGCTACGCGGTGCCGCAGTATGTGATCGATGCGCCGGGCGGCGGCGGCAAGGTGCCGATGAATCCCGACTACGTGGAAAAAATCACGGACGACGAAGTGATCTTCCGTAATTACGAGGGCACGCGTTTCAGTTATCCGCTGAAGCAGTCGCCACTCGTGGCGGCGGATGGGCAGGCCTTGCCGGTGAGTGGAGTGGAGTCGATGGCAGTGAAGTGATGTGGGCGGCGCGATTGGTGCGCCAGTCTCGCCCCTTCAGGGCTCGTTTTTCCCGGATGTTTTCCCAGGGCGTTGCCTTGGGCTATTGCATTTCGCCCCGTTGGGGCTTCGGGCGGCGGTAAGCCGGTAACCGCGGTCCGTGTCTGGCACCGGCATGGATCGACGGCGGTTTCCCTGTGCCGTGATTTTCTCATACCAATCGCCCGATGCTTTTGGACGATTGGCTTGTTGTAGAACCGGCCGTTGAGTTAGCGGCTTTGGTTTTGTAGATCAGCTCGGTTGCGAGCGCTCCGACTGCTTGAGACCAGAGCGCTCGCAAGCGAGCTGACCTACGAGGACACACGGCTTCGGGCCTTAACTCAGCGGCAGTGGGCCAACAGCCCGGCCTACAGGTTAAACGCATCGGGCGATTGGTTTCAGTTGAGGTCGAAGGTGGCGCTGACGGTCGCGGTGATCGTTTTTTCGAGGGAGGAGCGGTCGTTGTTGCCCTCCCAGCTCGTCTCGGCGGAGTAGAGCGGATTGATCTGGATCACGCCCATACGGGCGGCGCGGAGTTGCTTGATACGGCGGCCGCCTTGCGCGCCGATTTGCTCGGCGCGGGCGCGGGCGTCCTTGGTGGCCTCGGCCATCATCTCGACTTTGGCCTCGCCGGCCTTGGTGTAGAGAAACTCGATGCCGTCCTGCACGAGGGCGACGCCGTCGTTGAGCAGTTGGGCGCATTCGCGACCGAGGCGCGAGCCGGCCTCGATGTCGGTCGAGCGGACGATGACAGTTTGGGTGAGGTGGTAACCGATGCGGCGCGTGACGGTCTCGCCGTCATCGTCTTTGGCGCGGCTGGTGACCTCGCGAATTTGCACGGGGGCGAGGGTGTAGGTCCCGATGCCTTTCGTGCGCAGGAAGGCTTCGACTTTGGCGAGGTCGGACTTGAGTTGCTCGTTGGCGCCGAGGAGCGAGGCGTCTTCGGCGGCGAAGCGCCCGCGCCAGACCACGAGATCGGAGACGATGTTTTTGCGGGCGGAGCCGGTGACGTTGACAACTTGGGACTCGGCGATGCGCGACCAGGTGTTGGCGAAGACAAGGGCGGCGAAGGCGATGCCGGCGGCTAGAAAGAGGCCGGCGAGCAGGCCGAAGAGATGCGGGCGGGGGAGGGAGACGTTCATGTTATACGGGTGAACGCGTCCCTCATGCGCGCGCGCGGGCAGCTCTGTCCAAGCAAACAAACTCACAAAGTGCCGACTGCGGTGGGAATTGTTTGGGGGTAACCCAAAAAAGTCCGAACTTTTTTTGAGCGTTATGAAAACAAGCCCGTCTATCCCCGCGTAGTCAGCACTGTCCGCAGGGGCAGTGACAGTTAGTGGTTCAATACGGTTTGCTTGGTGTTAGGTCACACGGGCCGCCCCTTCATGGGGGCGGCTCTTGTGTTTCCAGCAACCGAGAGCCGTGGCGGCTCAGGGAATCTCGTAGATTTCGAGGAGAGCGATGCCCTCGGTGCCGGACTTGCCCCTGACCGCCACGGTGTAGGCACCAGGCGGAAGGGTGACAAGGACGGCGGCATCCTCACTCTTCGCCGGCATGGCAAACGCGCCCACACTGGCTCCGGCGGCGGCGATGGCGGCGGGATTCTCGGCGAGTTCCCAGCGGTCGTTGGTCGCGACGATGGTCTGTCCCGAATAGACGGCGAGCACGGGGTCGCGCAGGGCGTCGGTGAGGCCGAACGAGGCGAGCGTGGGTCCGACGGCGCGGATGAGCATGCGTTTGTAGGCGGTGCCCTGCACGACGAAGCCGCCGAAGAGCGCGCCGTCGCCGGCTTTGACTCGGGCGCGGGTCGAGAGGTTCGCGGTGCGGCCGTTGGAGTCGAGTTCGTAGAGTTCCACTAGGCCGATGCCAGGCTGATTCGACGGCGTCGAGATTTGGAGGTTGTAGGATCCCGAAGGCAGGGCGCTGGCGAGAGCGGAGTCCTTGACGCCGGTGACGAGCGGAAACGCGCCGACCGATTTGTCGTAGCCCGCCATCCGCGCAGCGTCGATGCCGGTTTCCCACCCGGTGTTGCGGAAGAGTTCGGCGCCGTTACCCGAGAGAATCTTGAGCTGCGGATCGGCGATGATGCCCGTCGCACCGAAGGCGGCGAGTCCCGGCCCGATGGCGCGGGCGAGGTAGCGTTTCGATTCGGTGTCGGCGATGACAACCCCGGCGAAGAGGGCGTTGTCGCCGCTGCCGATGATGGCGCGGCTGGACAGATTGACGATGCGGGATTGGGGCGAAAGCGGAGAGGTCGCCTCGCCGCCGGTGGCGGAACTCCATGGGCTGCCGGGAAATGTGCCGCGCAACTCCGCGCGATAGCTGCGCACGTGGATATTGGCTTTGGCCGGGAGCGAGACCGGGGCGGACGCGAGGATGGCGTTGGGTGCGAGGTCACCGCCGAGCGCGCGCGGGTCGGAACCGTCGAGGGTGTAGGCGAGTTTGGCACCGCTCGGAGCGGTGAACGTGATGAAGCCATTCGCGGTGGCCGCCGTCGGCGCCCGGAGAAATTGATCGTCGATCCACTGGGCGCGCAACGTGACCCAACCCTTCCTGTGCTCGATTTCCGCGGAGTAGCTGCCGTAGGGACTTTGATTGTCGGGCCAGCGGGCGGCGTCGCGCGCGGCGGCCTCGGTGCCAACCTGCGCGCTCAACGAACCGACGAGGGAGATTAGACTGGGGTTTGAAAGTTCGCCGCGGCGGAGAGCCTGCCAGCGATCGATCCACTCCTGCATGAACTCGGGGTCGGTGGCGAGGAGGCCCCACCAGCCGGATTGCCAGACGTCGGTCGCGCCGAGACCCGACCAGATGTTCCAGCGGAACGAGCGTTCGTCCCAGTAGGAGCCGAGGGCGCGGTCGAAATCCCAGACGGGGCCGGCGCGGAGCCGGCCGTTGCGATCCTTGTTGAAATAGGCGCTGCGCACGAAGGCGTCGGGATTGGCGGCAAAGGTGTTCAGGATGTGGTGGTCCACCCACGAGGCGCGGTCGATGTAGTCGAGATAGGTGCGTTGCGCCCAGCCGGTCGCGCGGTCGGCATAGAGCGCGTTTTCCATCCGCTGAACGTAGGTGCGGATGTAGTCGACTTGGGCTGGTGCCACGCTGTCGGCCTTGGGCGAGATGAGGATGACCGAGGAGCTGGTGTCCGGCAGCGCATGGCTCGTCTGCCAACCGATTTCATCGGGGGATTTGGCGTCGATTTTTATGATGTAGCCGCCGGTGATCGCCGAAGGGCTTAGATCTCCCGGATCGAGGGACTTGAGGTCGACGCGATCGCTGCCGACCTCGACGCGATCGGTGAGCGCATAGATCCCAGAGTAGTCGGCGGAATCGACATCGTTGCCCGTGGTGTTCAGGAAGACTTCGGCGAAACGAACGCGTGGTGCCCAGCGCCCAATCTGGTTCGAGAGCGAATAGATCAGGGCGTTGTTGATGTGAGTGAGATCGTATTTCCAGACTCCAACCAAGGCCCAGTGATCGGAGGCGGTGAGATCGAAGAGCGCTTGCTCGTGCTTGTCGCCCGTCGCATCTGTGAAATCGAGGTTGTAGCTGTTTTTGGGAAACATCGCGGAGGAGGATCCACGCACCGACGTTTTTAGCGGACTGGTCGCTTCGGGACTGGCGTTCTGCAGCGACGAACCGCTGGCGGTCGGCGGGAACGAAGACAACCACGATGGCTGAACGGGGGCTTCCTTGACGAGCGGGCCGGAGCCGAGGGTGTCGATCACGAGGATCGGAAGTTTGCTCGTGAAGCCGCTGAGGCTGGCCCCCATTTTGGCGTAGAAGCTGGTGGTCGTTGCGCCCTTGATTGAGTCGCTGGCGGAAAAGACCGAGGCTTGGACAATCACCGATGAACTGATCGCGATGGGGCCGGTGTATTCCGGTGAGGCGGCGGTTGGTTCGGGTGCAGTGCCGGCGGAGGCGGGGGTCACGACATAGCGAATCCGTTGGTTCACGGCGGCACCATTGAGCAGGAGCATGAAGCTACTGCTGAAAACTCCGGCCGTGCGGGAGAAGCCCACCGACTGGGGCAGCGCCGCCGCCGCCGTGGCGTTGGCCGCACCCGGGGTGGGTTTGCTCAGAAAGCCCGGTGTTGCCGGGGTGCCGTTGGTCCCCGGAATCAGACCGTAGGAAACATCGGGTCGTTGGGCGGGAAAGCTTGGGGCGTATTCGAAGGCCACCGTGGTCTGATCGGGCATCACGAGACCGAGGTATTCCCCCTGCGAGCTGAGCGAGAAGTTCGTGTGCAGCGGGCGGGCCGGGTCGCGGCGATCTTTGGCTGAGGCAAAGACAACCAGGTAGCCGCCGGGCGGCAGGACGAAGGCGGGAAATTTCCACTTCGCCTTGTTCGTCGCCGTGTCGGTGAGAAACCAACCGTTCAGATCGATTGGAATCGTGTCCGGGTTGTGGATTTCGATCCAATCGGAGAACGCTCCATCCTCGTCCCGGAGAGTGTGGGGCGAGTGGGAGTTCGACGCCATGAACTCGCTGATGACCGGGGAGGCCGCCAGCAGTCGCCCGGTCACCGCGAGGGCTGCGGCTAGCAGGAGATGGACGATTTGTTGCGGGCACTTCATGGCGGCTTGCCACCCCTATGACGACAGAAGTGCCCCTTGGTTAAACCACTGTTGCTGCAAAATATTGAGAATGTTTGGCGGGGGTGGTGGTTGACGGAATCCCACTGCGTAGTTGCGCACGTTTCGCGCTGCAAATCGGGCTGGTTTTCTACGTAGCGCGCGCGGGAGTTTATCAATAAATTCACTTGCTGAAATGACCCTCCAAAAGAGACTGGGGCCCATACCCCTGATGAAGCTCGCGAAACTCATTTTCGTTTTTCTGGCGGCCTGTGCGACGGGCTGGGGCCAGGCGGGTTCTCCGGTGATCGGGGGAGTCTGGTCAGGGAATGTCAGCCCGACGAGTGCGACGGTGACGGTGCGGTTCAACGCCTCGGGTGTGAGGGTTCGGCTTCAGGTCAGCCCGAGCGACACGCTGACCGTCGCGCCGGTTTTTTCGACGGTGGCGGTCACCGCCGCGAATACGGGCAACACCGTGAAGCTGACCGTGCAAGGCCTCCAGCCGGACACGGATTACTATTACGGTATCGAGGTCGGCGGCGCCCTCCGGACAGAGGTCACTTCCCGCGGCCACTTCCGCACCTTTCCAATTGGGCGCGCCTCGTTTCGGATCGCGTTCGGCGCGTGCGGGGATTTCCGCGCGGCGGACCAAAGTGCCTACGATGCGATCGCGAAGGAGAAGCCGTTGCTCTTCGTCAATACGGGCGACCTCCACTACAGCGACACCAACAGCACCAATCCCGAAGACTACCGCGCCAACTACGACAACATCCTCGGCCACTACGCGCAGGGTCCGCTTTACCGCAGCGTGCCGCTCGCCTACATGTGGGACGATCACGATTTCTGTGGCAACGATTCCGATGGCACCGCGATCGGACGCGACGCCGCGCGCGCGACATACAAGGAACGCGTCCCTCACTATCCGCTCGGCACGAATGTCGGCGGCACAGTCGCCCAAGCTTTCAGTGTCGGTCGCGTGCGTTTCATCATGACCGATCTTCGCAGTGCGTCGGTGCCGGCGGCACAAAAAGAATCCGCCACCAAGAGCCGCCTGGGCGCGGCGCAGAAGGCCTGGTTCAAGCAGGAACTCATCAGCGCACGCGACGCCGGCTTTCCCTTGATCGTCTGGGTCTCGACGATGCCTTGGATCGCACCCGCCAAGTTGGGCGACGATACGTGGGGCGGCTATGCCACCGAGCGCACCGAGCTCGCGAATTTTTTCCGTGATAATCGGATCAACAACCTCGTGCTCATGGTGGGCGACATGCACGGCCTCGCCTATGACGACGGCACCAATTCCGACTACGCCACCGGCGGCGGCGCGCCCGTCACCGTCCTCCATGCGGCGGCGCTCACGAGCAACGGCTCCGTCAAGGGCGGCCCCTACAGCGGCGGCGTGTTTCCGGGCAGCCAGCAATACGGCATCCTCGAAGTTTACGACAACGGCGGCGACAGCGTCGCCTGCCGCTTCCTCGGCATCAAGGTCCGCGAGGGCCGCAAGCTCACGCAGATCTTCAGCGGTTCCGCCGGCGTCGCGAAGGGCCATGCGCTCGTCAACATCTCGACCCTCGCCCGGGTCGCGGCGGGCGACGATGCGCTCGTGAGCGGCTTCGTCATCTCGGGATCGACCAATCGCAGCGTGCTCGTGCGTGCCATCGGGCCGACGCTCGCGGCGTTTGGCGTGAATGACTCTCTGGCGCGGCCGGTGCTTTCCGTGTTTCAAGGCTCCAATATGGTTGCGACCAATTCCGCGTGGGGCGGTCCGAGCCGGGCCGCCGTCGAAGCCATGACTGACGCCTTTGATCGCGCCGGGGCCTTTCGCCTGCTCGATGACGCCGGCTATGACGCCGCCGTCGTGCTCTCCCTGGCGCCCGGCTCCTACACCGTGCAGGTGAAGAGCGGCGATGCCGCCCCGGGCGCCACGCTCCTTGAAGTTTACGATCTGCCGTAGTAGCGGCGGCTGGCGACGCAGGGCGTTCGGAGTGTCCGAGCGCGCGTGACACGATTTCCGCTTGCGCCCCGCCCGCCGCGTCGCTCCGTTCGTGGTGCCTGTAGGGGTGTCCTCCGCGGAGGGCTGAGATTGCGGCACGCTCGGCCGCTCGACCCTTCGAACCTGAAACGGATCATGCCGACGAAGGAAACAGCAGGCGCCGCAACTCGCGCCATCAGGCGCACGGCGCCCCTTTTCTCGGCAGTCTATTTCAGGGCGGGCTTACGCCACCATGAAACTACCACTGGAAAAAATCCTCCCGCTGCTCGCGGTGACCTGCCTCGCGTCCGCTTTGGGCCGCGCGCAGTCCCCCATCGCGCCGTCTGGCGTGCCCGTGAAACTCGCCCCCGTCGTCGTCGCCAGCGACCTCTGGGAGTCGCCGCTCGCGCGCATTCCCGCCAGCGTCACCGTCTTTGACGAGGCGGCGCTGCGCGACGGTGCCATCCGCCACTTCAGCGATCTCGCGGAGCAAATCCCAAACTTGACCTTCACCGGAGCGACGTCCCGCCCGCGCTATTTCCAAATCCGCGGCATCGGCGAAAATTCCCAATACGAGGGCGAGCCGCCCGATTCCACGGTCCGCTTCCTCGTCGACGATCTCGATTTTACCGGGCTCGGCACGATCGGCGGCGCGTTTGATGTGCGTCAGGTCGAGGTGCTCCGCGGGCCGCAGGCGGGCGCGTTCGGTGCCAATGCCGCCGGCGGCATCGTGCGCCTGCTCACGAACGCACCCACGCCGTTTTGGACCGGTCAGGTCGAGGCGAGCATGGGCGGCGATGCGCTGCGCGCGGGCGGGTTCGCCGTCGGTGGTCCGCTATCGCCGGGCAAACCCGAGCAGCTTATGGCTCGCCTCGCGCTCCACCAGAGCAACAGCGATGGCTTCCGGCGTAACGTCACTCTCAAGCGCGACACCAACGCCCGTGACGAATTCTCCGCGCGCCTCCGTCTCACCGCGCAACCCTCGTCCGTCTGGCGCTGGGACGCCGCGCTCCTCTACGCCGATTTCCACAACGGCTTCGACGAATTCGCGCTGAACAACAACGGCCGGCTCACCTACAGCGACCAGCCCGGCCGCGACGAGCAGCGGTCGCGCGCGGCGAGCCTGCGCGGCACCTTCACCGGCGTCGCCGGCGCCCGGCTCACGAGCGTCACCAGTGCGAGCACCACGAATTCCCGCTACAGTTACGATGACGACTGGACCGCCGCCTCCTACCACGGCTTCAGCGATCTCCAGCGCGACCGCGCTGTCTTCAGTCAGGAATTGCGCCTCGACTCCGCGCTTACCCACGCTGCGCTCGGCGCGATTGATCGTTGGACACTCGGCGCGTTCTACTCCGAGACGCGCGAAACTGGCGCCTACACCGACGAGGATCCGTCCAACCTCCGCGGCCTCCGCACGCGCTACCACGGTGAGAACGTCGCGCTCTTCGCGCAGGCCGCCCACGATTTCTCCCCGACCACGCGCCTGACCCTCGGCCTGCGCACCGAGCGCGTCGATCTCGACGGCCGTGGCACCAAGACCCGCTTCCGGAAAACCCGCGGCACCTTCGATCCCGTCGCGACCTTCGCACCGTCGTTCGACGACACGCTCCTCGGGGGCAAAATTACCCTTGAGCACGATCTCTCCGCGCACGAGCACGCGTTTGTTTCGGTGACACGCGGCTACAAGGCCGGCGGCATCAACCTCGACGCCCGCATCAGCCCGCCCGCCGATCCGCTCACCTACGGCACCGAGACGCTCTGGAACTACGAGGCCGGCCTCCGCGGCCACTGGCTCGATCGGAAACTCACGGGCGAGTTCACCGCGTTCTACCTCGCGCGCCGTGACACGCAGGTGCGCGACTCCGCGGGCTTCGGCGGTAGCTATCGCTTCTTCACCGCTAACGCCCGCGCGGCGCACGTCACCGGTCTCGAAGCCGCCGCGGCCTACACGTTCACGCCGGCGTTTTCCCTCCACACGACGGTCGCGCAGATGAATTCCGAACTTGATCGGTTCGCGCTCACCAACGGCAACACCGGCGGCGGTCGCGCCCTCGCCAACACCCCGCGCTACGGCTACACCGTCGGCGCGCGGTTCCGCGATGCCTCGGGCTTCTTCGCCACCGCCGACCTCGTCGCCCGCGCGCGGCAGTTCGATTCCAACAACCAGAACGAAGCCCGCCGCGCCTTCCGCGTTGTCAACGCCAGCCTCGGCTACACGTGGCAGGCGTGGACGTTTACGCTCTGGGCGAAGAACGTTTTCAACACGCGCTACGAGAAACGCGTCTTCTTCTTCGGCAACGAGGACCCGAACTACGTCCCCACGCGCTACGAAGACCGCGCCGACCCGCGCCAGCTCGGCGCGAGCGCGGTGTTTCGGTTTTAAACTTGTGCGGCCGACCAGGGCGGAGCCGCACTGCCGTTGAATTAAGATCCGCAACCGCGCCCTATCGTAGGCCAGCGCGCAAGCGAGCTGGCCTACAAAAACCAAAGGCCGCTCACTCAACGGCCGTGGGGCGGAGCCGAGGATCCCAAGCGCCGCTCCTTAAAATTGCCTCGCGCGCCCCGGCCCTATTCTGCCGTTATGAGTGCGAGTGGATTCCCCGACCGCAACCGCGCTCACCCCCGCCTCCTCCCTGCCGTCGTTTGACGACGACGCGTGGGAGGATCTCCTCAACTACATCGAGGAGAAGCGCGTGATTCCCATCGTCGGCCCGGAGCTCCTGCGCGTGGAGACCGAGACCGGCTCCCGTCTCCTCTACGAGTGGCTCGCTGAAAAACTCGCCGCGCGCCTTGGCGTCGCCCCCGCCACGCTCCCCTCGCCCTATACGCTCAACGACGTCGTCTGCCAGTTCCTCGCCTCGCGCGGCCGGCGCGAGGAAGCCTACACGCGACTCCGCTCCATCCTGCGGGAAACGAACTTCGCCACGCCGCCCGCGCTCCGGCAGCTCGCGCAGATCACCGATTTCAATCTCTTCGTCACGACGACCTTCGATCCGTTGCTGGAGCAAGCGATCAATGCCGAGCGTTTTGCCGGCGCCGCGTCGGCCGAGGTTATTTCCTATGCGCCGAACCGTGTCGCCGATCTCGCGACCGAGCGGGAGAACTTCCAGCGCCCCGTCGTCTATCATCTCCTCGGCCGCCTCTCCGCCTCGCCCACCTATGTGATTTCCGACGAGGACACGCTGGAGTTCATCTGCGCGCTGCAAAGCGAACACCTCGCGCCGGAGAAACTTTTCCACGAGCTGGAGCACAACCACCTGCTCCTCATCGGGGGCAATTTCTCCAACTGGCTCGCGCGGTTTTTCCTGCGCATGGCGAAGCGCCGCCGCCTCTCCGATCCGCGCGACGTGGGCGAGGTGCTGGCCGACGACACCTCGTCGCGCGACGAGCGGCTCGTCTCGTTTCTCCAGCAGGTGAGCGCGCGCACGCGGATGTTCGACGGGGCCGAGAAATTTGTGGCCGAGCTGCACCGCCGCTGGATGCGGCGCCGCGGGCAGGACTCGGTCACGATGCCCGCCTTTGCCGTGCAGCGCTTCCTGCCGCCGACGCGAGAGATGCCGGAGAACGCCGTCTTCATCAGCTACGCCCGCGAGGATTTGCCGGCCGTGCAGAAACTGAAGGCCGGCCTCGATGCCGCGGGCATCACCACGTGGTTCGACATGGATCGGCTCGAAAGCGGCGACGACTACGACCGCAAGATCCGGCAGAACATCGGCCGGTGCGCGTTCTTCCTCGCGGTGATTTCCGCGACCACGCAGCGCCGGCTCGAGGCGTATTTCCGGCGCGAGTGGAGTTACGCCGTCGATCGTTCGCGCAACATTGCGGAGGGCGCCGTGTTCGTCCTGCCCGTTTGCATTGATGCCACGACCGAGGCCGACGCCATCGTGCCGGAGAAATTCAAGGCGGTGCATTTCACGCGTCTGCCGGGTGGCGACGTGACCCCGGACTTTGCCCGCCGACTGAACGAGCTTTTCACCAATCGCTGAACGAGGATGGCCACAAAAAGCACACTAAGCGCAAAAAATCCCGGGACGATTCCGGCTTCATGCGTAGCGCGGTGCTTCAGCCCGCGTTTCCGTCGCTCC